>NZ_JADDKI010000561.1:0-1115 GCF_015356725.1 Dietzia sp. SYD-A1 | reverse complement strand
GGCCGGCCCGAGCCGAAGCCCGCCCCGGCGAACCCGTGGGGGGCGTCGGGCCGCTGGCCGTCGTCGAGTTCATCGTCGGAGAGCACCAGCGGCGCGGCGGGACGACCACCGCTCAGGACGGTGAGCAGGTCGGTGCGCATGTCCCCGGCGGTCTCGTACCGGTTCTCGGGGTTCTTGGCCATCGCCTGCATGACCACGGCATCGACGTACCGACCGACCTCGGGGTTGATCGCCGACGGAGGCTGCGGGGACTCCCGGACGTGCTGGTACGCCACCGCGACGGGGGACTCGCCGCTGAACGGGGGGGTTCCGGTGACCATCTCGTACAACACGCAGCCGGCCGAGTACAGGTCAGATCGTGCGTCGACCGTCTCGCCGCGGGCCTGTTCGGGACTGAGGTACTGGGCGGTGCCGAGTACGGACGAGGTGGTGGTGAGCGTCGAGGTCGAGTCGCTGACCGCGCGCGCGATGCCGAAGTCCATCACCTTGACGGCCCCGTCGCGCGAGATCATGATGTTCGCGGGCTTGACGTCGCGGTGGATGATCCCCTTCTTGTGGGAGAAGTCGAGAGCACCGCAGACGTCGGCCATCACCCCGAGAGCGCGTTCCACCTCCATGGGGCCGTCCATCTTGACGATGTCCCGGATGGTGTCGCCCTCGACCAGTTCCATGACGATGTACGGAAGCGCACCGTCGTCGGTGCGTTCCTCGCCCGTGTCGTAGATCGCGACGATCGAGGGGTGGTTGAGCGAGGCGGAGTTCTGGGCCTCCCGGCGGAAGCGCTGGTAGAAGGTCTCGTCGCGGGCCAGTTCGGGCCGCATGATCTTGACCGCCACGTCGCGGCCCAAGACGGTGTCCCGTCCCCGGTGGACCTCGGACATCCCGCCGAAGCCCAGGACCTCGCCGATCTCGTACCGGCCTGCGAGCAGATGGGGTGTGGTCATCCGCGGTCACCTGCTCTGGCGTGGGCCGGGGCCGCCGCGTCGGGGCCGGTGTTGCCACTGGCGTTGCCGCCCGGGTTGCCGCCCCCGACCTGGGCCTGCGGGACGAAGGAGTTGAACTCGGAGGTCAGCGAATCGAGCATGTCCTGCAGGTCGGGCGCCGGGGGTGTGACG
>NZ_JADDKI010000560.1:0-972 GCF_015356725.1 Dietzia sp. SYD-A1 | reverse complement strand
GCACGGACGTGGGCCCGTACCGCAGCCCGGCCCCCAGCCCCGCCATCTGCCGGAGGGCCCGTCCTGGGAGGCGCTGCGTCACCACGGCGATGCCGAACTGGTCCCGGGGGGCGTCGATTTCGCCGTCAACGTGCGAGGAAACGGCCCGCCAGCGTGGCTGCGGGACCGGCTGGCCGACCGACTCGGCGACCTGGGCGGGTACCCCACACCCGACGACGTGGAGGCGGCCGTCGCCTCGGTCGCCGCCCGTCACGGGGTGGGTCGTGAGGCCGTCCTGTTGTTGGGTGGCGCCTCGGAGGGGTTCCATCTGCTCGCCGACCACGCCGCCCGCAGGGGCCTGCGCGCCGCGGTGGTCCACCCGTCGTTCACCGAGCCCGAGGTCGAGCTCCGGCGGGCCGGCGTGCAGGTCCACAGGGTGATCCTGTCGCCGCCGTACGGCCTCGACCCGGCTCTCGTGCCCGAGGAGGCCGACCTCGTCGTCGTCGGCAATCCCACCAACCCCACCTCGGTCCTCCACGCCAGCGCGACCGTCGCGGCGCTGTGCCGCCCGGGCCGGGTGACCGTGGTGGACGAGGCGTTCTGCGACATGGTGTCCGACGAGGCCGGGCACACCCTGGCCGGCGCCCGCCTCCCCGGGCTGGTGGTGCTGCGGTCGCTGACCAAGACGTGGGCGCTCGCCGGGCTGCGCATTGGTTACGCCGTGGGCGACCCGGGGGTGCTGGCCGACCTCGCCGCGGACCGGCCCCACTGGCCCCTCGGAACGCTGCAGCTCGAGGCGATCCGGGCGTGCCTGGGTCCGGAGGCGGAGGGCGAGCTGGAGGCCGCGCGCGGGCAGGTGATGGCCGAACGTCGGGCGATGGTGGCCGCTCTCGAGTCCGCAGGGATCAGGGTCGTGGTGCCCCCCGAGGCCCCGTTCGTCCTGGTACGCACCCCGGCCCGCGCGGATCCCGCCGCGTTCCGCGCGGGCCGGGG
>NZ_JADDKI010000559.1:0-1160 GCF_015356725.1 Dietzia sp. SYD-A1 | reverse complement strand
ATCCTCCTGGGCCTCGCCCTCGTCCTCGCGGGGGCGGCGTCGCTCGACGCGCTCGCCCTGGGCGACGATCTGGCGCGCGGTCTCGGGGTCGGGCCGGTGGCCGGCCGGGCGGTCGTCCTGGGTGGAGTGGTGATCCTGTCCGGGGTCGCCACCGCGCTGGCCGGCCCGATCGCGTTCCTCGGGCTCCTCGTCCCCCATCTGCTGCGCCGGCTCGTGGGGGTCGGCAGCAGGGTGGTCCTGGGGTTGTCCGTGATCGTGGGCCCCGTCGTCCTGCTCCTCGCCGACACCGTGGGGCGCGTCATCGCCCCGCCGGGTGAGATCGCCGTCGGTGTGATGACGGTGGCGATGGGCGTGCCGTTCCTGATCGCCATGCTGCGGATGAACCGGGGGGTGGGCGCCTCATGAGTTCCGCCGTCCTCGACCGGACCGCGGACGAGGTGGACGAGACGGAACGGGTCATCCGCCGACTCGCCGCCACCCGCCGGAACCGCACCCTGCTCGTGGTACTCGGGCTCGTCTGCGCCCTCGTGGCGGCCATGGCGGTGCGCGTCCTGCTCGGCCGGTACACGGTGACGGTCCCTGACTTCTTGGCCATCGTCGGAGGAGCGACCATCCCTGGCGCCACCTTCGTGGTGATGGAGGACAAACTCCCGCGAGCGGTGCTGGGCGCCCTGGCCGGTCTGGCGTTCGGCGCCTCAGGGGCACTGTTCAGGCGGGTCCTGGGCAACCCGCTCGCCAGCCCCGACATCCTGGGCATCTCCCACGGGGCGTCGGCCGGGGCGGTCGCGGGGATGGCGTTCTGGGGACTACGCGGGGTGGCGATCATCCCCGCGGCGCTCCTCGGGTCCGCGGTCGCCCTGGCCATCGTCCTGAGCGCGTCCGCGGGTCGCCACTCCGGAATCGTGGGCCAGCGGTTCCTCCTCGGCGGGGTGGCCGTGGCGGCGTTGGGCACCGCGGTGGTGACCCAGCTCATCGCCCGGTTGCCTCTGGCCGGCGCCCAGGAGGCCGCGGTCTGGACCGTCGGTTCCCTCTCCGGTGCGTCTGGTCAGCGGATCGTGTGGCTCGCGGTCGCCCTGGCGTTCCTCCTGCCCCTGGCACTGTGGCTCCACTCCGCCCTGAGGCCCGCCGAACTGGGCCCCGAGCTCGCGGTGGGCCTGGGC
>NZ_JADDKI010000558.1:0-1509 GCF_015356725.1 Dietzia sp. SYD-A1 | reverse complement strand
GCCCCGCTCTCCTCGCCCGGCGACACCGTCGGCGGGGGGCTCGACCGTGTCGAGCGGTCCGAGGGTGATGCCGGCCCGCTCGAGGTACTCGCCGACGGTGTCGCCGGGCGAGGAGAGCGGGGCGGCCGGGGCGCCGTTGTCCGAGAGCAGCAGTTCGCGGGGGGTCACCACGGAGACCTCCGCGCCGTCGAGAGGCACCTCGGCGTCGATGCGGGGGCTGACGTAGCTGCGGGGCGGGACGTCGTCCCGTTCGGCGATCAACTCGGCGACCGTGGTGGCGGTGGTCCACACCTGTTCGCTGCTCCCGTCCACCTCCACGGTCACGGGTCGGGCACGGAGCAGGGTCACGGTGTCGCCGTCGTCGATGCGATCACCGGGAGCCACCACCACGTCGCGCTCGTCGACGCTGTACCCGGCGCCCTCGATCGCCGCGCGCACGTCGGACTTGAAGGTGACCAGTTCGACCGGTGCTCCGTCCACCTCGAGCGTGAAAGCGGTGCGCTGGTCCAACGCCGCGACGCCGCCGACGACGAGCGTGGTGAGCATGCCGGCCACCGACAGCCGCAGCATGGTGGAGCGCGACCTGTGGATCCGGTGGATCGGGGCCAGGACGCCCTTCGCGCCCGTGGGGGTCTCGGTCCGTGAATCGTCAACCACTGGTCAGATCTCTCCTCGCATAGCCCGTGGGCGCCCGAACGGACGCCCACGTTTCATCACGGTAGCGTAACGAGTCGGGGCCGCAGGGGCAACGTGATGCGCCTGACATGCGACGACGACGAGGTGGGCAGATCACGTTTCGTTACATTCGCCCCTCGACACACTTGAACCACACGGGCCACAGCGCCGGAGGAGCGGGCGGGGGATCACACGGTCAGCCCGAAGACCTCGCGCGCGGTGTCGGCGACCTCGGCGACGAACTCCTCCGGAGTCTGACCACGCACCTCCGCCACCACCCGCGCGGTGTACCCGACCAGCCCGGGTTCGTTGCGGGCCCCCCGGAACGGCTCCGGCGCCATGTAGGGGGCGTCGGTCTCCACGAGCAGCTGACCCGCGGGTGCCAGTCGGGCCGCCTCCCGCAGGTGCTCGTTGGCCTTGAAGGTCACGTTGCCGGTGAACGACAGCACGTAGCCGCGGTCCAGCGCCTCCCGGGCCACCTCGATCGGCGAGGAGAAGCAGTGCAGCATGACGTGCGGGATACCTGATCCGGGCCCGGCGACCTCGCCCAGGACGCGCATCAGGTCGTCGTCGGCCTCGCGGTTGTGGATCATCAGACACTTGCCCACCTCCGCGGCGAGACCCGCGTGCCAGCGCAGTGACTCCTCCTGCTTCGCCGGGTCCGCGCAGCCCTCCATCGTGCCCACCCAGTAGTGGTCCAGGCCGCTCTCCCCCACGGCCACCACCCGCGGATGTGACGCCAGCTCGCGCAGCCGCGCGCGCACTGCGGGGCCGCGGTCCGGGTCGGTGAGTTCCCGCGCGCGCGTCGGGTGCACCGCGACGGCGGCGTAGACC
>NZ_JADDKI010000557.1:0-1835 GCF_015356725.1 Dietzia sp. SYD-A1 | reverse complement strand
GACTCGGGCACACCGGCGTCGGTGTCCCCGGGTTCCGCGGCGTCGGAGGAGCCGGCGTCACCGGTCGTGACCGGCGACGTCGGCTCGGCGATGACGACCTCCGCCTGGCCAGATGTGTCCGTGACCGCCTGATCCGTGTCCGACGACCCTGCGACGGCCTGATCCGGGTCGGGCTTCTCCGCGATCGCCTGCTCGGCCTCGTGACGTGCGATCGCGAGCGCGGCCGGGTGGGCGGCCGGCGCGGGCCCGTCCTTCTTGGGCGCCTGCCTGGGAGTGGTCGACGACGTGGCCTGGGACTCCGACTGATCCGGGTCCGCGCCCTTGCCACCGCGCTTGCGGCCCCGTCGCGAGCCGGGCTCGTCGGCGTTGTGGGACTCGGTGTGCACCGGGTCGGCGTGCACGATCAGTCCACGGCCCTGGCAGTGCTCACACGGCGTGGAGAAGGCCTCGATGAGACCGGTGCCGAGCTTCTTGCGGGTGAGCTGGACGAGCCCCAACGAGGTGACCTCGGAGACCTGGTGCCGGGTGCGGTCGCGGCCCAGCGCCTCGGTGAGCCGCCGCAGGACGAGATCGCGGTTGGCCTCGAGCACCATGTCGATGAAGTCGATGATCACCATTCCGCCCACGTCGCGCAGGCGCAGTTGGCGGACGATCTCCTCGGCCGCCTCGAGGTTGTTCTTCGTGACGGTCTCCTCGAGGTTGCCGCCCGAGCCCGTGTACTTGCCGGTGTTGACGTCGATGACCGTCATGGCCTCGGTGCGGTCGATCACGAGTGAGCCGCCGGAGGGCAGCCACACCTTGCGATCGAGGGCCTTGGCCAGCTGTTCGTCCACGCGGTGGGTGGCGAACACGTCGACGTCGGGGTTGTCGTAGCGCTCGAGTCGACCGGTCATCTCCGGTGCGACCCTCGAGACGTAGTCGTGGACGGTGTCCCATGAGGTCTGGCCCTGGATCACCAGCGAGGAGAAGTCCTCGTTGAACAGGTCGCGCACCACCTTGACCAGTAGGTCCGGCTCCTCGTACAGGGCGATCGGAGTGCCCGAGCCGGAGGAGGTCCGCTTGGCCGCCGCCTCGGAGATCTCGGTCCACTGGGCCGCCAGCCGTTCGACGTCCCGGCCGATCTCCTCCTCGCTGACCCCCTCGGCGGCGGTCCGGATGATCACACCCGAACCCTCGGGGACCACGTCCTTGAGGATCGCCTTGAGCCGGCGTCGCTCGGTGTCGGGGAGCTTGCGGGAGATTCCGGTGGAGTTGCCGTCGGGCACGTACACGAGGAACCGGCCGGCCAGCGAGATCTGCGTGGTCAGTCTGGCGCCCTTCTGGCCGATGGGGTCCTTGGTGACCTGCACCAGGACCATGTCGCCGGGCTTGAGCGCCTGCTCGATCCGCCGGGCCTTGCCACCGAGTCCGGCGGCCTCCCAGTTGACCTCGCCGGCGTACAGCACGCCGTTGCGGCCGCGGCCGATGTCGACGAACGCGGCCTCCATGCTCGGGAGCACGTTCTGTACGCGGCCGAGGTAGACGTTGCCCACCATGGAGCGGGCGGACTCGGTGGTCACGAAATGCTCCACCAGGACCTTGTCCTCCAGCACGCCGACCTGGGTCATGACCCCCTTGCCGTCGGCGCGCTTCTTCTCCCGCACCACCATCACGCGGTCGACGGACTCACGGCGGGCGAGGAACTCGGACTCGGAGAGGATGGGCTGGCGCCGGCGCCCGGCATCGCGCCCGTCACGGCGTCGTTGCCGCTTGGCCTCGAGGCGCGTCGAGCCGCTGATGCCCTGCACCTCGTCGGTGGCCAGAGCTCCGGCCCGGCCACCGACGAGGTGCAGGGC
>NZ_JADDKI010000556.1:0-1601 GCF_015356725.1 Dietzia sp. SYD-A1 | reverse complement strand
CCCCTATCCGCCAGACTGAGGTGAGACACCCGGGCTGGCTGGTTGAGAGGCTGGGGCGTGAGGAGAAGGAGAACCCAGCATGACTATCACTGCAACTACTGACGCGGCCCTGGAGGCCTCGCAGCCGACGCCGACGACCTCGACGCAGGAGACGGTTCAGGCCCCGCGGACCGGGCGGCCGGCCCGGCGGACGTTCACGGCCGAGTACAAGCGGCGCATCGTCGCCGAGTACGAGCAGGCCCCGTCCGGGCAGAAGGGCCGCGTGCTGCGCCGAGAGGGCCTCTACGATTCCAGCGTCAAGCAGTGGCGGGCCCAGATCGAAGCGGGAACACTGGGCACCGTGTCCAAGAGAAGGCCCCGGGCTGGCCAGTCGCCGGAGCAGGCGCGCATCGCTGAGCTGGAAAAGCAGATCAGCAAACTCGAGTCAGACGCCGCCCGGAAGGACAAGGTCATCGCCGATCGTGACGCCGCGTTGGAGGTCATGGGAAAAGGTGTCGCGTTCTTGGAAGCGCTCTCCAAGAAAAACAAGGGGTGACCAGGGCCGCCTGGCGCACCTGGCAGGCCGAAACCGCGCAGCTGCTGACCGCGCTGCTGGGTGTGGTGCGGTCCTGCGCCCTGGTCGGTAGGTCGCGGGCGACCCATCATCGCCAGGCCAATCCGAAACCGCGCCAGTATGGGCCGCACCCCAAGGCCCGCCATCCTGCCGAGCTCACCGCCGCCGAGCGCACCGCGATACTGGAAGTGCTCACCAGCGAGGCCTACGCCGATCTGTCCGTGGCCCAGGTGTGGGCCCGCGAACTCGACGCCGGCCGGTATCACTGCTCGCAGCGCACGATGCACCGGATCCTGGCGGCCGAGGCGATGAACGGCGAGCGTCGTCGGCAGGCAACCCATCCACCACGGGCGATTCCCGAACTGGTCGCAACCTCAGCAAATGATGTGTGGTCGTGGGACATCACGAAAATGCGGGGCCCGGCCAAGGGCATCTGGTACCACGCCTACGTCGTCATCGACATCTACTCCCGCTACGTCGTGGGCTGGCGCATCGAGACCGTCGAAGACGGCGAACTGGCCGCCGACCTGGTCGCCGCCGCCATCGCCGAGCAAGGCCAGGCACCGGGGTATCTCCACGCCGACGGGGGCGCGGCGATGACCTCGAAGCCGTTGGCCTCACTCCTGTGCGATCTGGATGTAACCCGGTCGCACAATCGGCCGCGGACCAGCAACGACAACCCGTACAGCGAGTCGCAGTTCAAGACCATGAAGTACACGCCGAACTACCCCGAGCGGTTCGCCAGCATCGGTGCCGCCCGGGCATGGATGAACCGATTCATCCACTGGTACAACCACCAGCACCGGCACAGCGGGATCGGACTGCACACCCCGGCCAGCGTCCACGACGGCACCGCCGAGACCATCCGCGACAGGCGCCAGCTCGTGCTCGACGCCGCCTACGCCAAACACCCCGAACGGTTCACCCGACGACCGCGCCCACCCCGACTGCCGGAAAAGGCGACCATCAACGACCCCGACGCCCGATCACCCGAAACTAGCCAAGCCCAACCGAGCACCTCACGTCTCATTTGATTTGACACGCTCCG
>NZ_JADDKI010000056.1:0-9048 GCF_015356725.1 Dietzia sp. SYD-A1 | reverse complement strand
CATCCGGATCGGGCTCGGCCAGGCCGGGCTCTGGTCGGACCTGGCCGAGCTGGCCGACGACCTCGCGCCGCCCACCGGCCGGGCGCAGGCGCTGCTCGAGCTCGCCTCGGACAGTCCCCAGCCGGTTCCGGTGCCCGCCGCGCTGAAGGCCGAGCTCAGGCCGTATCAACAACAGGGACTGGACTGGCTGGCCATGCTGTGGCGGCACCGAATCGGCGGGATCCTGGCCGACGACATGGGGCTCGGCAAGACGGTCCAGGCGCTCGCGCTGATCGCTCACGCGCACGAGGCTCATGAGGACCGCCCCGCCTCCGGCGCCGGGACGGTCGCCGAGGCGGTCTCCGACTCCCCGGGGCCGTTCCTCGTGGTGGCGCCCTCGTCCGTGGTGCCCAACTGGGAGGCCGAGGCCCGCAGGTTCGTGCCCTCACTGCGCGTGGCCCGCCGCTCCGCCACCGAGACCACGTCGCCCACCACCGTGGCCGAGGACGCGGCCGCGCATGACATCGTCGTGACCTCCGCGACGGTGCTGCGGCTCAATGCCGAGGCCTACGCGGGGATCGGGTGGGCCGGAGTGATCCTGGACGAGGCCCAGCAGGCCAAGAACCCCTCGTCCAAGCTGTTCGCCGCGCTCGCGGGGTTGCGCGCGGACTTCCTGCTCGCCGTCACCGGCACCCCCATGGAGAACAACCTCACCGAGCTGTGGGCGATCGCGGCCCTGTCCTGCCGCGGAGTCCTGCCCGACGCCGCGGATTTCCGCGCGCTGTTCAGGACCCCCATCGAGAAGGACGGGGACGCGGAGGCACTGCGTCGCCTGCGCCGCCGACTCCGGCCGTTCCTCCTGCGGCGCCGCAAGGAGCTGGTGGCCGGAGAGTTGCCACCCCGGACCGACGCGGTGCTGGAGGTCGAGCTCACGGTTGCGCACCGGAGGGTCTACGAACGCGAACTCGCCCGGCAGCGGGCCTCGCTGCTGGCGCTGCTCGACGATTTCGACTCCAACCGCATCAGCATCCTCGCCGGGCTGACCGTCCTGCGACGGCTGTGCCTGGACCCCTCGCTGGTGGACCCGGGACACTCCTCCATCCCTTCTGCCAAGACCGACGAGCTGGTCGCCTCGCTGCGTGAGGTTGTGGCCGAGGGGCACCGGGCGCTGGTGTTCAGCCAGTTCACCAGCTACCTCGACACTGTGGTCGACAGACTGCACGCCGAAGGGATCACCGTCGCTCACCTCGACGGCAGCACCACCGACCGGGCCGGTGCCGTCGGCGAGTTCACCGAGGGCGGCGCGCAGGTGTTCTGCCTGAGCCTCAAGGCCGGGGGAGTGGGACTGAACCTCGTGGGCGCCGACTACGTCTTCCTGCTGGACCCCTGGTGGAATCCGGCCACCGAGGCGCAGGCCGTGGACCGGGCGCACCGCATCGGTCAGACCCGGCCCGTGCTGGTGTACCGGATGGTCGCCCGCGACACCATCGAGGAACGGGTCATCGAGCTCCAGCGCCGAAAGGCCGAACTCTTCGCCTCCGTGCTGGACAGCGGGGAGCACTTCTCCGCCGCGCTCACCGCCGAGGACCTGCGGGGGTTGATCGAGTAGGGGTCACCGCACCGCCGGCATCGCCAACCCCGCGGCCACCGCGGCCCCGAACAGCGCGGTGTCCCGCGAGGGGGAGAAGACGACCCGCGGCGCCGGAATCGTGTGCGGCAGCGTGTGCAGCTGCTCGGCGACCGGCCCGTGCAGAGCCTCGCCCAGGCCCACAACGATCCCGCCGGTGAGCAGGACCGTGCGGGGCCGGAACAGCTGGACGGCGTCGACGACGAAGGATCCCACTCGATGGGCGTAGATCTCGGCGGCGCCGTCGCCGTGTTCCCGCTCGAGGTCGTAGAGTCCGTGCCCGCCCAGGCCCCACCACGCCTCGGTGGTGCCGCCGTCCACGACCAGGCGCCAGTGACCGAGGTCCCACCCGGTGTGGCCGCACGGATGGATGAGCGCACCGTGGCGGTTGAGCGCGCCGAAGGACAGGGTGGTCCCCAGCGAGATGGCGATGCCGCCGAACTCGACGTCGGGCAGTTGCGTCAGGGCCAGGGCATGGGCATCGCCGTGGCCGATCACGGACACCGGGGCGTCCAGGAGGTCGACCAACTGGGAGCGCATCGGTCCCTCAGCCCAGGCGGCGGCCCGGGAGGCCTCGATGACCCCGCGGTCGGCGTCGACGTGTCCGCTCACCGAGACGCCGACGCCGCTGGGGGAGGGATCGACGGCGCGGATGACGCCGGCCAGGTCCTCTGCGGTGGCCACCTCGGCCCCGTGCACCCCGACCACACGGCCGTCGATGACGGCACCGATGCGCGTCCCGCTGCCGCCGATGTCGACGACCACGCCGTTCCTCATCAGATCGCCTCCTGTTCCACTCCGACCATTGTCACCAATAGTTCGTAGCGGGCGGGCGAATGGGTGTGGTGGGGACTAACCCGTGTCAATGTTGCGGATCGGGTCGCTCGCCTGGCCCACGGTGCTGCAGTACAGCTTGGCGGACTCCTGGTTCAGCGTCACCTCCATGCCGGCGGGATCAGACTGTCCTTTCTCGTCGAGGAAGGTGGTGATCACCTCGCGCTGGTCCTCGGGCGGCATCTCCATGTAATCGGCGCAGGTGGTGTCACCGCCCTGGTTGGGGTCCAGTGCGGCGCAGCCGGAGACGAGGGCCAGGGACAGCGCGGCGGCGGTCGCGGTGGCGGTCAGTATCGCGGGGCGGTGGCGGGTGGGCATGGCGGACCTCCGGAGCGTGACGACGACGATGAGGTGAGCGGATGATGAGGTGAGCGTAGGCCCGCAGGGTGACGGACGTCACCGTTCGGCCGGGATTCGGATGGGCCCTCCCCGAGTTCTAGTAGATATGACAACATCTTTTGAGGCTCAGGCCTCCCTACAGCTGGACTCCGCTGCTCAGGACCTGCTCTTCCGCCAGGCCCGTTCCGCTAACGCGTTCACCGACGAGCCCGTGACCGACGAGCAACTCCGCGCGATCTACGACCTGGTCAAGTGGGCGCCGACGTCGATGAACAACCAGCCGCTGAGGATCGTCGTGCTGCGCTCCGAGGAGGCCAAGGCCCGCCTGCTCCCGCACCTCGCCGAGGGGAACCGGGCAAAGACCGCCTCCGCCCCCGCCGTCGCGCTACTCGCCGCTGACGTGGACTTCCACGACGAGTTGCCCCGGCTCTTCCCCCACTTCCCCGGGGCCCGTGACCTGTTCTCCGACGAGGCCGCGCGGGCCGGCGCGGCCGAGCTCAACGCGAGCCTGCAGGTGGGGTACACCATCCTGGGCATCCGCGCTGCGGGTCTCGCCGCCGGGCCGATGACCGGGTTCGACGCCCCGGCGATCGCCCGGGAGTTCTTCCCCGACGGCCGCCATCGTGTCCTGGTGGCCATCAACATCGGCACACCGGCCGAGAACGCCTGGTTCGACCGACTGCCCCGGCTCGACTACGACGAGGTCGTCACCACCCTTTGAGGGGGATCGTCAGAGGCTTCCCACCAGGCGGAGCGCGAACTGGTCGCCATGGCCCAGCGCGGGCGAAGGCTGCGGTGGTGTCGGCATTCGTCCCCGATCTCGTAACTTGAGCGGAATAGACTCAAGGCTCGCGAGGTTCTACGTACTGTCCGGTCCTGCTGTGGGCCGGTATTGATCCGAGTACGCTCAAGAACACGTCGAAGAAAGGACCGGTCGATGAGCCAGTTCAACCCCACGACCAAGACCCAGGCGGCTCTGTCGGCCGCCGTCCAATCCGCCTCGGCGGCAGGGAACCCGGATGTCCGTCCGGGACACCTCCTCGTGGCACTGCTCGAGCAGCAGGACGGGATCGCCACGCCCCTGCTGCAGGCCTGTGGCGTGGACCCGAAGCTGGCTCTGAGCCAGGCCAAGGCCCTCACCGCGAGTTACCCCAGCGCGTCCGGTTCGGGGCTGGCCGCCCCCAACTTCAACCGCGACGCCCTCGCCGTCATCAGTTTCTCCCAGACCCTCGCCACCGAGATGGGCGACGACTACGTCTCGACCGAGCACGTCCTGGTCGGCATCGCGGCGGGCCACACCGGCGGTGACGCGGCCAAGCTCCTCAACGAGCTCGGCGCCACCGAGGACGCGCTGAAGAAGGCATTCGCCGCGGTGCGTGGCAACACCCGTGTGACCACCGAGAACCCCGAGGACCAGTACCAGGCGCTGGAGAAGTACTCCACGGATCTCACGGCCCGGGCACGGGACGGCAAGATCGACCCGGTCATCGGACGCGACTCGGAGATCCGGCGCGTGGTCCAGGTCCTGAGCCGCCGCACCAAGAACAACCCGGTTCTCATCGGCGAGCCCGGCGTGGGCAAGACCGCCATCGTCGAGGGCCTGGCCCGGCGGATCGTCGACGGCGACGTGCCCGAGTCGCTCAGGGGCAAGACCCTGCTCTCGCTGGACCTGGGCTCGATGGTCGCGGGTGCCAAGTACCGCGGCGAGTTCGAGGAGCGGCTCAAGGCCGTGCTCGACGAGATCACCGCCTCCGAGGGCCAGATCATCACCTTCATCGACGAGATCCACACCATCGTCGGCGCGGGCGCGTCAGGTGAGGGGTCGATGGACGCCGGCAACATGATCAAGCCGATGCTCGCCCGCGGCGAGCTCCGGCTGGTCGGTGCCACCACTCTCGACGAGTACCGCAAGTACATCGAGAAGGACGCCGCCCTGGAGCGTCGCTTCCAGCAGGTCTACGTGGGGGAGCCGAGTGTCGAGGACACCGTCGGCATCCTGCGCGGGCTCAAGGAGCGCTACGAGGTGCACCACGGCGTGCGCATCACCGACTCCGCGCTGGTCTCCGCGGCCACGCTCTCGGACCGCTACATCACCCAGAGGTTCCTCCCGGACAAGGCGATCGACCTGGTCGACGAGGCCGCGAGTCGGCTCAAGATGGAGATCGACTCCCGACCGGAGGAGATCGACGCCGCCGAGCGGATCGTGCGTCGGCTCGAGATCGAGGAGGTGGCGCTGCAGAAGGAGACCGATGCCGCGTCCAAGGACCGTCTGGTCGCCCTCCAGTCCGAACTCGCCGATTCCAAGGAGAAGCTCGCCGAACTGACCGCCCGCTGGCAGAACGAGAAGACCGCCATCCAGGGCGTGCAGAAGGTCAAGGAGGAGCTCGACGCCCTGCGCACGGAGTCGGAGAAGGCCGAGCGCGACGGCGACTACGCGCGCGTCGCCGAGATCCGTTACGGCCGGCTTCCCGAGCTGGAGAAGCAACTCGCCGAGGCGGAGGAGAGCGAGGCCGCCTCGAACGCCATGCTCAAGGAGGAGGTCGGGCCCGAGGACGTGGCCGAGGTGGTCTCCGCCTGGACCGGCATCCCCGTGGGCAAGATGCTCCAGGGTGAGACCGAGAAGCTCCTGCGCATGGAGGACGAGATCGCGCGCCGGGTCGTCGGCCAGGGCGACGCGGTCCGGGCCGTGTCCGATGCCGTTCGCCGGGCTCGCGCCGGGGTCGCCGACCCCAACCGGCCCACCGGGTCGTTCCTCTTCCTCGGCCCCACGGGCGTGGGTAAGACGGAGCTGGCCAAGGCGCTCGCGGAGTTCTTGTTCGACGACGAGCGGGCCATGGTCCGGATCGACATGAGCGAGTACTCCGAGAAGCACAGCGTCTCGCGTCTGGTGGGTGCCCCTCCGGGGTACGTCGGCTACGAGGCGGGTGGGCAGCTCACCGAGGCGGTGCGCCGGCGTCCGTACACGATCGTGCTGCTCGACGAGGTCGAGAAGGCGCACCCGGACGTGTTCGACATCCTCCTGCAGGTGCTCGACGACGGTCGTCTCACCGACGGCCAGGGCCGGACCGTGGACTTCCGCAACACCATCCTCGTGCTCACGTCAAACCTGGGCGCGGGTGGCTCGCGCGAGCAGATGATGGACGCGGTCAAACGCGCGTTCAAGCCGGAGTTCATCAACCGGTTGGACGACGTCGTGGTCTTCGACGCGCTCAGCGAGGAGCAACTCGAGTCGATCGTCGACATCCAGATCGACGAACTCGCGCGGCGCCTCAAGGGACGTCGACTGACCCTCGAGGTCGACGACGCGGCCAAGGGCTGGCTGGCCCGGCGGGGCTACGATCCCGCCTACGGCGCCCGCCCGCTGCGCCGGCTGGTGCAGCAGTCGATCGGCGACAAGCTCGCCCGGGCGCTGCTCGCCGGCGACATCCGCGACGGCGACACCGTGCGGGTCTCCCTCGCCGAGGACGGGGAGTCGCTCACGCTGAGCTGATGATGTCCGGATAGGGGCCCGGCCACCTTTCGAGGTGGCCGGGCCCGTGGTGTGGATCCACAATCACTGAGCCGTTCGACCACCACGAGGTAGCAGTCGGGCCCGTTCAATTTTCCCGTGGTGGCTCTGGGCTCGCTGCATCAGCGCTCCGGCACGACTCCGGTGCGATGTCAGCTGAGCCCTTCGCGCGGGCAACCCACTGGTCCCCCGAAGAGTGTTCTACGCGATGGTGAGGACCACGAGGAGCATCGCCGGAATGACGATCCAGCCGAGGTCCATCGGCATTCCGAAGACGTCGATCGTAGGGAGAAGGCTCCTCATTGCCTCACTCATCGCCACGTCGGGAGGTACGCAATTCTGTCCGGGGCCCGCTTGATCGCAACCGATCACCGTGATCCCTAGCCTTTCATAATTGGAGGTGGTCGTGTCAGCCGGTCAGCGCGTGACGCGAGCGTCGCCCCAGGCTGCATTGGCGTTGTTGCCGTTTGCTGCGGTCTTTGTCACCTCGAGTTTCAGGCGGAGGCCACCGGAAACGTTGATGTTGATGTCCTGAGCTTGTCCGAGCCTCATCGCCCACGATCCACGTTGCTGGTCGTCGACGAATACTCTGAACTGATATCTCGCATCGGGGTGAGAAGTATCAGAAAGGCCGATAGTAGCTCGGAAATTGCTCCAGTTCTTGCCCAGGTCGTACTGATAGTTTGTCGACGTAGTCATGAATTGGCTGGTGTACACCGACTGGGCATATGTCCTGCCGTTGATGTTGACTGACCCTTTGGTGGGTTCTGCTCCGCCTCGAACTGTCTGCATAGCGCGCAGATAGGTAGTCTGCGTCCCGGGAATCGGGGGATTCCCCGGTCCCTGGTTCTGGGATCCGCTCACGGTGTTGCCGAGTGAGTCGCTGTTGATGCCGCCCGTCTCGTTCAGCTGAGAAGACGCTGCTGCAGCGGCTGCGATGACGACGGCTGCGGCCGCCGCACCTGCTTGAATCTCCTCGATGCTCGGGAGGGGCGGCAGCGGCGGAAGTTGTGCCGACGATGTTCCGGGCGCAATTCCGACGATGGTCGCGGATGCGGCGATGACCGCGATGAATTTCGTAAAGGATGAGGAAGGTCGCATGCCTGTAGTGTTGTACACCGTCCAGGCGCCCACAATAAACTCTGGCGATCTTCATCCGAACATACGACACGTCGCACATTTCGAGCAATTGCAGGATTAGAAGGACGGAATCGCCCCGGAACCGTTCTCGCCCTTCGATCGAGATATCAATGGCCCCCCCCTGTGGAGTTGGCCAGTCGTCGTCGAGTAAGAGTCTTTGCTCGGCTCGCGGGCCTGTCCTGCCAGTCAAATCCACTAATTCGGGTCAGAACTACCCTCCTACGCAGCGCAAACGATTAGGCGTTGGAGACGACGCGGCGAGTCGGTGGGCCATCAGGCCGTTGGGAGCTCCATGCGTAGCTTCCGGTCCTGCCGCGACGCGCCCGGTGTGAGGGATCAGCCCCCGAGGAGGGGATCCGCCCCGGTGTCGACGCGTCTACCATGGAACCGTGACCAGAGCCACCGCACCCGCATCCGACACCCAGGTCAGTCCCCTCCTCGTCACGGCGCGCGAGTTGATCAGCGACGTGGCGAGCCTTCCCACCCCTGTGATCCTCGACGTGCGCTGGCGGCTCGGCGATGCCCGCGGCCGGGAGCACTACTACTCCGGCCACATCCCCGGCGCGCAGTACGTCGATCTACCCACCGAGCTCGCGGGCCAGCGCAACGTCCGCGAGGGCCGCCACCCGCTGCCCTCGCCCGATGATCTCGAGGACGCCCTGCGTCGTGCCGGGGTGGACAACGACAGCCGCGTGGTGATCTACGACGACTCCGGTAACACCTCCGCGGCGCGCGCCTGGTGGCTGATGCGCTGGGCCGGCAAGGAGGACGTCTACCTCCTCGACGGCGGTCTCAAGGCGTGGATCGCCGAGGGCGAGGACCTGGCGGTGGGGCCGGGCAACCCGGTCGAGCGCGGCGACTTCACCTTCAGGCTCGATCACATGCGCACGGCCGACATCGACGAGACGGAGGCCAGCCCCGAGGAGGGCGTCCTGATCGATGTCCGCGCTGCCGAGCGCTATGCCGGCCACACCGAGCCGATGGATTCGCGGGCCGGCCACATCCCGGGCGCCGTCAATCTGCCCACGTCGTCGTTCCTCGACGAGAGCGGGCGGTTCCTTCCCGCCGAGCGCATCCGTCAGATGTTCGCCGACGTGGGGGTGACCAGCGGAAAGAACACCGTGGTCTACTGCGGTTCCGGCATCCACGCCTGCCATGCGCTCGCGGCGATGGAGGTGGCCGGGATCGAGGCGGGGAGGCTGTTCCCGGGGTCGTGGTCGCAGTGGTCGGCGGATCGTCGGCGGCCGATCGCCCTGGGGGAGGACCCCCGCTAGCCCGCGCCCGCGCCGGCTCCCGGGGGCATCCAGGTCACGCAGCGCCGCGGTGCCTGGCGGGTAACCCCACCAGCGCTGACTACCCTCTGTGGACATGGTCGTGTTCTGGTTCCTCCTGGCCCTCGTGCTGCTCGCCGCGGCGCTCCTCCTCCTGCGTCTGGACGCAAGGCAACGCCGCGGCGCCGCGGCGGGTGAGGTCTCGACGACGTCGCCGGTGAGTGACGCCGGGTCGGCGGAGGACGCGAGCAGCCCTTCCGACGACGACGAGGCCCCGCCCGTCACCCCGCCGTCGGGTGATCGAGACGACTCGGCCGAGCAGTGTCCGGACGGCTCCGGTGCCCCGCGAC
>NZ_JADDKI010000555.1:0-5989 GCF_015356725.1 Dietzia sp. SYD-A1 | reverse complement strand
AACGATGCCGAGTTGTAGATTGTGCGAACTCGACCCCTCCCCGAACTGCCCCTCGCCCGTAGTGCCCGACTGGCCTCGTGACCTGCGCGTGAGCAGGTGCCGGGCCAGCGCTTCCGCCCTTGTTGGACCGTGACCGCCAGCCGATGGCGGGATGGTGGCGGCGCTGCTACCTGCGGCCTCTTGTCGCGATTCGCATTTCATGCGACACTTTCGCACAAGACGCGAGCCATTTTTGGGCGGTGCGAGATGTCGCAGCAGGATCTTCCTCCAGGGTCGGCGCGGTTGCAGCTGGCCGACGGTATCGCTGTTCTACGTCCGGAAGCCTCGGTGTTCGAGGCGATGGTCACCGGCTGGTCTCACCAGCAGCTGGCACGAAACCTGTCTGCCGGCACGATCTCGGCGCGGGTGGCCACGATACGGCGGTTCCGGGACTTCTGCGATGCCGACGGCCCCTGGACCTGGACGCCGGCGATGGCCGATGACTGGATCACCGAACTACGCGGAGTCCACGGCATAGCGCACAGCACCGTCCTGAACTATCAAGGTGCGCTGCGGCACTTCATGGACTACCTGCTCGACCCGGCCTACGAGTGGGCCGAGCAATGCCAGGACCGGTTCGCCACGCATCCCGTACAGGTCATTACCGAGGCCAACTCGGCCCGCCACGTCCACCAGGGCCCCGGCGACCCACGCAAACGGGCGTACACCACCGACGAGCTGCAGGACCTGTGCGATACCGCGGACGAGCAGGTCACCCGCCGCTACGAGGTCGGCACGAAGGGGGCGATGGTGGCGCTGCGAACCGCGACGATCACCAAGGTCGCCTACGCATGGGGCCTGCGCCGCAACGAAGTTCGCATGCTGGACCTGACGGATTTTGGGCCGAATTCGCGTGCACGGCAGTTCGGCCGATTTGGGGTCTGCTACGTCCGGTACGGCAAGCCCGGCAAAGGATCCCCCGCCAAACGGCGCGGCGTACTGACCGTCCCAGAGACCGCGTGGGTGATCGACTGCCTCGAGCAGTGGATCGACCAGGGGCGCACCAGCTTCGACCGCACCACCGGGACCGCATTGTTTCCCACCGAACGGTCCGAACGAATCTCCCACGGGGCACTGTCCCACAGCTTCGCCGACCTCTGTGACACAGCCGGCCTGACCGACCCCGGACTGGACTTTCACTCCCTGCGCCGCAGCTACGTCACGCTGCTTGTCGAGTCCGGCTACGACACCCGCTTCATCCAAGAGCAAGTCGGACACGAGTACGCCTCGACCACCTCGCTCTACACCTTCGTCTCCCCCGACTACCGCAGCCGCGTCGTAGCCGCCGCCCTACGTGCCGCAGCCGGCCGCCTGCCCGAAAGGACGAACGAGACATGAAGCACCGGATCGCCTACCAGTGGCGACTACGCCAAGTCATGACCGACCGAGACATGCACAACCTGTCTGACCTGATCACCCCGCTGCATGAGGTCGGCATCGAGCTCTCCGCCTCGCAGCTCTACCGCCTCCTCGGACGCACCCCGGACCGGCTGCCCCTGGCGCTGCTCGGCGCCCTGTGCCACGTTCTGGACTGCAGCGTCGAGGACCTCTGCGACTTCCGTGTCGACGCCGCACCCTCGCGGCGCACCGCCACCGACGTCTCCCCCGCAGCTGATGGTCCGCTGCGACCGAAGCGGGCCCACATCCACCGACCCGGCCCACCGGCGTAGACGGACCCCCGCGCAGGCGACACACATGGCTGAAACATCGAAGTACCACTGCACACGGTGCGACGACGAGCGCCAGCCTCGCGGCGTGCGCTGGCCAGAGGGCTTCGTCTGCCGCCGTTGCTACCAACAGGCCACCCGTCGCCGCGGAACGTGTCCTCGCTGCCTGACACCGGACCGGCTCCTCCCCGGACTCTCCGGCAACCAGGCCATCTGCACCGACTGCGCAGCGATCGACGATCCCCGCCTGATCTGCACCCGCTGCGGCGATCAGGACGAACCCCACCGGCGCGGACTCTGCGCCCGATGCTGCCTCACCGACGACCTGACCGCCCTGCTCACCACCGCCGACACCGGATTCGTCTCGGCCGAGCTGAAACCGCTACTCGATGCGCTGACCAGCCAGGACCACCCGCGAAGTGCGCTCATCTGGCTACGCAATCCCGACGTGCGCCAGCTCCTCTCCGGCTTCGCGCAACACCGCTTGACCATCAGTCACGACACCTTCGCCCACTACCCCGCCGAGCGCACCGCACGTCACCTACGGGACCTGTTCATCAGCTGCGGAATCCTCGCGCCCTATGACCGCAACCTCGACCGCTTCACCAGCTGGCTCGAGAAAAAGCTCGCCTCCACACCAATCCACCAATCGCAGCAGGTCATCACCGGATTCGCCACCTGGCATCACCTGCGCAACCTCCGCGCCCGCGCGCAGCGCCAACCCCTGGAGAACGGGCCGATCGCCAACGCCAAACAGGAGATCACCGTGGCGATCGACTTCGTCAACTGGCTCTACACTCGTAACACTGCGCTGGCGGAAGCGACACAGTCCGATATCGACACCTGGCTCGTTACCGGGCCGACCACCCGCAGCACCGCCAGGATGTTCGTCAAGTGGTGCATCACGCACCAGCACATGGCCGCCCACCTCGCGTTCCCCCACCGACGGGCTCGAACCAGTCCCATGACCAGCGACGATGAGCGCTACGCTCAGCTGGCCACGATTCTGGAACGGCGAGAGACCCCGGTGTGGGTCAAATCCGCCACGGTCCTGCTGCTGATCTGCGCGCAACCAGTTTCGCGCATCGCCGCCATCCGACTGGACGCACTGAGAACCGACGACAGCGACGGCCTGTGGATCCGCTTCGCCGACGCCGAGGTAGCACTCCCGCATCCGCTCGCTGACCCGGTGATCGCGCTCATCGAGCATCGCCCCAACATGACCACCGCCGCCAACCGAACATCCCAGTGGCTATTTCCCGGGGTCACTGCAGGTCATCACATCAACCCGCAGTCACTGATGGGCAAGCTCCGCGACAACGGGATCGATCTTCGAGGCGCACGCAACAGCGCGATGCGTGAGCTGGTCCGCAGCATTCCCCCGGCGATCGCGGCAACCCAGTTCGGATACAGAGCTCAAACAACCGAACGCCACGCATTCATCAGCGGCGCCACCTGGAGCGCCTACCCCGAACTCCACCAAGAACCCGGCCCCTGATCAACCGCGACTCAACAGCACCCGGAAACCGGTATCGTTACGCGTTTCCGCTGTTACCCACTGGCGTCCGGACAGGTGCGGACCTGCGCGTGGCGAGTACAGAACCGAGCCGATCTTCTCCCCGGGCTGGCGCCCGTGAACTGGCCGTATCTGCGCCCCGGACCCCAGCGACGCACCACCTCCGTCGACTCGGGCGCGCTGACCCGGGCCCGCGAAGCGCTCGAGCGGCCCGGCGTGGTGCTGCCTCCGCGCCGCCAGTGGCCCACCGGCCTGGCCAAGCTCGACGTCCCACTCAAGGGCAAGATCGCCGACGGTCCCGCGGAGGGCCGCGCTCTGGCACGCCTCACCGATCTGGGCCTGGGCCAGAAGCTGCGCGCCCTGCTCGCCGAGCCCGACCAGGACGCACCCGAGTGGCTGGTCCGCGCCTGCGTACCGGTCCTGCGCGAGTGGGGCTGGGACGACCGCCCGACCGGTGTCGCGGCGCTACTCACCGGCGAGCACCCGATCCTCGTGCAGAGCCTGGCGCGCGCGCTGTCACAGATGGGCCGTATGGACTACCTCGGCGAACTCAGCCGCGACGAGGCGCTCCCGACGGTGACCGCCCAGAACTCGGCCTACCGCGTGGCCCAGCTGTGGGGCACGTTCTCCGGCCCGTCGACAGCGTCCGACGGCCCCGTCCTCCTGGTCGCCGACCTGCTCGGGACGGGGTGGACGATCACCGAGGCAGCCCGGCATCTCCGCTCGTCCGGGGTCCCGGCTGTCCTGCCGCTGGCGGTCGCCTCCGCCGGCTGAATCGCTGCCGGCGCATCGACAGACCGGAGTCCGGCACGGGATCATCGACCCATGGGTAATGCAACGAGGCCGTCACCGCCAGCCGGACCGGGGTTCATCACCACCCGATCGGAGCTGACATGAGCGCCCTGACGGTGGCCGCGCTCGCGGTGGGGTTCGTCCTGCTCATCGGCGGCGGCGAAGTGCTGGTGCGGGGCGCCGGCGGTCTGGCCGCGACCCTCGGGATCTCCCCGCTGGTGGTGGGACTCACCGTCGTCGCCTTCGCCACCTCGGCGCCGGAGTTCGCGGTAAGCGTCGATGCCGCGCTGAGCGGATACCCGGGATTGGCCGTCGGCAACGTCGTGGGCAGCAACATCGCGAACATTCTGCTCATCCTGGGGATGACCGCGATCGTCGCCCCTCTCGTGGCGACGTCCCGGATCGTGCGAGTCGACATCCCCATCATGGTGCTGTTCTCTCTGGTCGTGCTGCTTGTGGCACTCGACGGCACGATCAGCTTCCTCGACGGTCTGCTGCTGTTCGCCGGCCTCGTGACCTATACGACCGCGACGATCGTCATCGCGCGCAAACAGGATGGAGACCGCGCCACCGAGGCATTGGACGCCCCGGCCGGTGACAGCGCGGGCGAGACGACGCCGACCGGGGGCGAGACCTCGCACCCGGTCCTCCTCAACAGCGCTCTCGTGATCGCCGGGGTGGCGCTGCTCGTGATCGGGGCACGGCTACTCGTCACCGCGGCCAGTGATCTCGCGTCGGCCTGGGGGATGAGTGACCTGGTCATCGGTCTCACGGTGGTGGCCGTCGGGACATCCCTTCCCGAACTCGCGACGAGCATGGTCGCGGCGATCCGAGGTGAGCGCGACCTGGCGATCGGAAACATCGTGGGCAGCAACATGTTCAACATCGGTGCCGTTCTGGGGATGACCTCACTCATCGCGCCGATCGAGATCGCGGCCGGGGCCATCCGCTTCGACCTGCCGATCATGCTCGCGGTGTCCCTGGCACTGCTCCCGATCGCCTTCACCGGCCTGGCGATCGCACGGTGGGAGGGCGTTCTCTTCACCGGTTTCTACGCCGCGTACATCGCCTACGTCGTGCTCCAGGCGGCCGACCACGACGCGCTGGGGCCGTTCAGTGCCGCGATGCTGTGGTTTGTCATCCCCATCACCGCTCTGTGGTTGATAGTGCTGGCCACCTACGAACTCGGTGTGCTGCGTGGGCGGGCGCAGACCCGCGGGCGGCCGGTCACAGGTGACAGTGCTGCTCAGGACGCGGCGGCCGGCGGCTCAGGGGCCTCCCCGCCGCGCGCATGACAGCGACGACCGCCGCGCCGGCGGTGCCTGCCTCGATCAGACCTCCCGCGCCATCGCCCGGCCGGCCTTCATCCCCGAGAAGATGCAGCCTCCGAGGAACGTGCCCTCCAACGAGTTGTAGCCGTGCACGCCGCCGCCACCGAAGCCGGCAGCGGGTGCACACGGAAGCCTTCCCAGCGGTCCGTCCCGTACACGTACTCGGCGACGAGCCCGAGGCGGGGCTGTCCTTCGACGCCCAACTCAGGCTGGTCGCGCTGCTGCTCGAGCCTGGCAGCCGCCCTCGACCTCACGGGGCGGCGAGCCTGGCGTGCGTGAGCGTCTGCAGCAGGTCCACGTTCCCAGCCGACGGTGGGGATGATCCGCAGGCCCAGGTCGTGCAGGTATTTTCGCTTCTCCCCGGCGGCGAACTCGACGTACGCCCGCGCCCACTGCCGCGGCCAGTGGCCCTCGGGGCGGTCGAACCCGGCGGAGCCGAGCCAGTCCCGCCACGCCAGCTCGAGGGAGTCGGAGATCCCGATCCGCCGCTGCTCCGGGGTGTCCACCAGGAAGAGGCGGTGTCGTCGCCGACAGAGACCACGCCCAGGTTGGGCGCCAGCGCCGCCCGCCTGGGTCCGCTCCGCCACGTGCTGCGTCCAACCCCACCGAAACTCGACACCTCAGAACCCGGCACCTGATCAGTA
>NZ_JADDKI010000554.1:0-4083 GCF_015356725.1 Dietzia sp. SYD-A1 | reverse complement strand
CGCGCGCACCGGGCGGGACCCCTCGGCCTGGCCGGCACCGTAACCGGCCCCGGCCTACCCGGTCTCGCGGAGCGCCGCCATCGGGCACTTCTCGATGGCCTTGCGGGCCCTCTTCTGCAGTTCCTCGGGAACGTCCTCGACGAGCAGGCGCACCACCTCGTCGTCGTCGCCCAGGGCGAAGACCTTCGGGGCGAGCCCGACGCACACCGCCTGACCCTCGCACCGGTCCGGATCGATCGAGA
Source organism: Dietzia sp. SYD-A1 (assembly GCF_015356725.1). Taxonomy (NCBI): domain Bacteria; kingdom Bacillati; phylum Actinomycetota; class Actinomycetes; order Mycobacteriales; family Dietziaceae; genus Dietzia; species Dietzia sp. SYD-A1. The sequence goes on along the minus strand of NZ_JADDKI010000554.1, from coordinate 3,841 downwards.
TCTTCATGGGTTACCTCCTGAAGGGAACGCTGGGAACGCTGGGAACACAGGGAACGACGGGGATCAGCTGACCGGAACGAAGTCGACCTTGTCCCGGACACCACAGTCGGGGCACTGCCAGTTGTCGGGGATCTCCGACCACGGGGTGCCGGGGCCGAAGCCCTCCCGCGGCTCTCCGAGCGCCTCCACGTAGTGGTGGCCGCAGTTGGGGCAGGCGTAGGTGCCGATCGGCGAGACGGCACCGCGGACCGCGTTCACGTCGGGCTCGGGATCCAGGACGGCGGTCGCCGTGGCGGACGGCGTCGTGGACGCATTCGACGCGGCGCTCGTCCCGGTGGCCGACGGAGCGGAGTAACGCGCGAGGATCCGCTCCCGCTTGGACGGCTGGATGTTGGCGCGGGTGACGTCGCCGTCGTAGTGCTCGAGGACCCGGTGGTCCATGATCCTGCGCCAGAGCGGCGGGACGTAGGCCACCACGATGAGCGCGGCGTACCCGGCGGGCAGCTGCGGGGCGTCGTCGGTGGTGCGCAGCACCTGGTAGCGGCGCATCGGGTTGGCGTGGTGGTCCGAGTGACGCTGCAGGTGGTACAGGAAGATATTGGTGACCAGGTGGTCGGAGTTCCACGAGTGCTCGGGCCGGCAGCGCTGGTAGCGACCGCTGTCGAGCTTCTTGCGGCGCAGTCCGTAGTGCTCGAGGTAGTTGACGACCTCCAGCAGGCTGAACCCGTACACCGCCTGCAGGATCAGCCAGGGCAGGACCTCGAGGCCGAAGGCGGCGGTGAGGGCACCGAACAGGACCACGGTCATGAGCCAGGCGTTGATGTTGTCGTTACGCAGGCTCCACGGGGACTTGCCGAGGCGAGCGAGACGATTCTTCTCCAGCTCCCAGGCCGAGACGAGGGAGCCTGCGACGCTGCGCGGCAGGAAGGCCCAGAACGACTCGCCGAGACGTGAGCTCGCCGGGTCCTCCGGGGTCGCGACACGGGCGTGGTGTCCACGGTTGTGCTCGATGTAGAAGTGGCCGTAGGCGGTGGTGGCCAGGGCGATCTTGGAGAGCCACTTCTCGGAGTTCTCGATCTTGTGGCCGAGCTCATGAGCGGTGTTGATGCCGATACCCCCGGCGATCCCCACGGCCCAGGCGATACCGATCTTGGCCACCAGGCCCAGCCCGCCCTCGTGGCCGAAGAACGACAGGTCGTCCGCGGTCCACAGATAGCAGGCCGTGATCAGGGCGGCGTACTGCACCGGGATGTACAGGTACGTACACCAGCGATAGAACGGATCGGCCTCCAGGCGTTCGATGACCTCCTCCGGCGGGTTCCGCCCGTCCACCCCGACGACCATGTCGAGCAGGGGGATGAACACGAACACGACGAAAGGCGCGACGAACCAGGCCACCACGGCGGCGGTGCCCCACCCGGCGTGGGAGAACCACGAGAACAGCCCGAGCGAGATGAACAGGGCGCCGGCCGGGATGAGCCCGAGTAGCCACAGGTATCGCTTGCCGTCAGTCCAGGGGTACGGCTGAGCCGCGGTCTCCTCTGTCTGGAGGTCGGTGTGCATCTGGAGGACTCCCTCGGTCGAACCCGGCGGCGTGTGTCGCACGCCACGTGATGCGTCCAACGTAGACAAACCACCGCCGTTTGTCTAGACAGCGGGGCTGATTTTGTCCACGGCTCGCCGCCATCGGGTCTCCGCGTTCGCCCAACCAGGGCTTCCACGCCCCGCCGGCGGGATCACCTGATTGAACTGACTCGCGGGTAAGTTACGATCTGGGCGTGCCCAAGACGCTGCTGCACCGATACACCTCCAGCCCCCGGGCGTTCCCTCTGCTGGCCTCCCTCTACCCGCCGCTGCTCGGCTCCGGCATCCGCATCCGGCACGTCGCCCCGGACTGGAGCCGCGGGGAGCTGAGCATGCACGTCGCGCCGTGGACCGCCAACACCAACGGCACCGCGTTCGGAGGCGCCCTGTTCGCCGCGACCGACGTCCTCTACGGGGCACTGCTGTCCGGCCAGCTCGGTGGCGGGTACCAGGTGTGGACCAAGAGCGCGACGATCGATTTTCGGGCTCCCGGCCGGGGCAGACTGCGGTGCGTGGTGGACGTCCCCGCTCCCGAGGCCGACGCCATCAGGCAGCAACTCGCCGAGCGGCCGAGCACCAGCGTCGTCCACACGGCGGTGGTGACGGACAGCCGCGGCGCGACGGTGGTGGAGGCGCAGCACACGATGTTCGTGCGGCGGAAAAACTGACCTGGGGCGACTCCGGTGGAGGCGCGTAGGATAATCCGGTCACTCGGCCTTCCTCGGAAAGGACACCCCCCGTTGGGAGCCTCCCCGCTCGCCTGGACCCTCGCGGTCTCACTCATCGTCGCACTGCTGCTGTTCGACTACTTCTTCCATGTCCGCAAGGAGCACATCCCGACGCTCAGGGAATCGGCCATCTGGTCCGCCCTGTACGTGGGCATCGCGATCGCCTTCGGTTTCCTGGTGTGGATCTTCGGCGGCACTCAGATGGGCGTGGAGTACTTCGCCGGGTACATCACCGAGAAGGCCCTCTCGGTGGACAACCTGTTCGTCTTCCTGCTCCTGCTGACCAGCTTCAAGGTCCCCCGCGCGGGGCAGCAGAAGGCGCTGCTGTTCGGCATCGTGTTCTCCATCATCGCGCGGACCGCCTTCATCTTCGTGGGCGCCGCTCTGCTCACCGCGTTCAGCGCGCTGTTCTACGTGTTCGGCATCTTCCTCATCATCACCGCGGGCCGACTCCTGGCCGAGGATGACGAGGACGACGACGCGGACAACGTCGTGGTGCGCCTGGCCAAGAGGTTCATTCCGGCGACCGAACACTACGACCACGACAAGCTGTTCACAATCGAGAACGGCAAGAAGGTCATGACGCCGATGATGATCGTCATGGTGGCGATCGGCGGCACCGACATCATGTTCGCGTTGGACTCCATCCCCGCGATCTTCGGTCTGACCCAGAACGTCTTCATCGTCTTCACCGCGACCACGTTCTCCCTGCTCGGTCTCCGCCAGCTGTACTTCCTGTTGGACGGCCTCCTCGACCGTCTCGTCTACCTCAAGTACGGCCTGGCGGCGATCCTGGGCTTCATCGGCGTGAAACTGGTCCTCCACGCACTCCACGAGAACAACCTGCCGTTCATCAACCAGGGCGAGCACGTCGACGTGGTGGAGGTGCCCACCTACCTGTCTCTCGGCGTCATCGTGGCGGTCCTCGTGGTGACGATCGTGGCCTCGCTGGTGAGCCCGGCCGGTAAGGCTCTCACCGTCCTCGGCAACCTCAGGCGGCACTCGCACGAGTACCTGAACAAGAACTTCACCGACGACCCCGTCGAGCGGGCCAAGTTGTGGGCCAAGATCCTCGAGAACGAGGACAAGCTCAAGACGATCGACCGGAAGTACTTCGGAACCGAGGGCGACGTCTGGGAGCTCGAGCAGCTACTGCGCCGGGTCTGGGACGATCACGCGCGCTATGAGCGCGCCACGGACTACACGCGCTGACGGGACTACGCGCTGCGTACGGCCCAGATCCCGAGCGGATCAGCGACCGGCTCGCCGAGGAGCGGTGGAAGCAGCGTGGTCCCCGGCCACCAGGATCTCAGGGCGGGCAGCACGCCGCCCGCGTCCGATGGCACGGTGCCCACCTGCGGACGACAGGCGTTCGCGGGAGCGGAGGGCCCCCGTACGACGAGGATCGTCCACCCGGCCCGACACAGGGCGACCAGGTGACGCTCGGCCCCGGCCCCGGCCGCCGGGCTCGTCCCCGCTCCCGACGACCGGCCAGGTGAAGCGACCGGCGATGCACCCGGGACCACCAC
>NZ_JADDKI010000553.1:0-1832 GCF_015356725.1 Dietzia sp. SYD-A1 | reverse complement strand
GTTGTTGACGGCGATCCGCATGAGTGACTGCCCCTCCTCCAAGGGCACCTCGTGCTCCTCGCCGTCGTGGGAGACAAAGGTTACAACTGCCATAGTGAACTCCTGATACGTAGTATTTGACGTCCTTTGGCCCGTTGAGTTTTCCGTTGGTCAGCGCAGGCTCAGTGGCCTTCTTGTCACGCTTCTTTCCCTGGGCTCAGACGGCCGCGGCGGGCGCCTCGTGCGTCCGTCTCTACGTGGGTCGGCGCGCCTCTTCTCGGTGGAGTGGCCGTCCTCGACGCCACTGTGACGTCGGCCACGTTCGTGACCCAGTCTGGAACGCCCGACCCACTTTGTCAACGAATATTCCCTAGTGAATCTCGTTCACGGGCCGGGGGGGCCTCGACCCGGTAGCATCCGGGAGGTGACCGAGTCGGCAAGCGCGCCCCCGCGGCGCAGCCCCCGGATGGTTAAGCGCCGCGCGCAGAACTGCGAGCGCATCCTCGACGCCGCCGAGCGGGCGTTCGTCTCCGGGCAGCGCAACGTCCGGATGGAGCAGATCGCCGAGGACTCGGACATGTCAGTGGGCGCGCTCTACAAGTACTTCGGCAGCAAGGACGGCATCCTGCTCGCCCTCGCCGACCGCGCGCTGACCCGGTTCAGCACCTACCTCGACGAGGCCCTCCGTCCCGAGTACTCGCCCCTCGAGCAGGTCATCGCCGCCAGCGACGTGTACCTGCGGTTCTACCTGGACCACCGCGGGTCGTTCCGCTTCCTCGCCTTCGACGGCCACGGTTCCGGCCTCTCCGCCAGCGCCCACGAGCTGAGCCAACAAGTCGGCGACCGCCTCGACGAGATCCTCGGCCGGTTCCAAGCACACCTCGAAAGCGCCATCGCCACGGGCGAGGCCTCGCCCGACTACCCGCCGAAAGAAACCGCGCTCTTCCTCTGGGGCGCATGGAACGGCGTCGTCTCCCTGACCCTGCGCAATGACCGCATGGCACTCACCGACGATCAACTCGCCGCCACCCTCGACGTCGGCCGCCGCCTCGTCAACGAGGGACTCGCCCACCCCAGCTTCCGCATCCGCGGCCACTCGCGCGCCCGCGTCATGGACCCCACCAAGAACTGGTAAGCGCGCACCCACGGCCCCACCCGACAGCCCGCTCACGAGCGACCACCACTCACTGGCCACACGACCGCCAGTCACGTACCTGGGCTCCCACATCCCGGTGTCGCTGTGGGAACGAGGAATCACCGGGATTACCGTGGCCCCGCCGGCGGGCAACACCGCCCTGGCCGCCGTCTTGGATACCTACAACCTGACCGCCGATAGCCGGCGCTCCCCTCCCTCTGGGCAGAATCGCCTTCGGGTCGTCGCCTGGGCCCTGGGCGCCGACGACCCGCCGCAGCGCCCGCTCGCCGGCGATATCCGGGCGAGCACTATCCCGCCGGACGCCACAGGCGGGTAACATAGGTAACGGAAAACGTTTCCGGTTACCCGTTACCGATCGGAGGGGAGATGGCTATGTCGACGTCGGAGAAGATCGCCAGGGCCTATGGGGTGCTCGTCGCGCGAGGGGACAAGGTCACCGTGCGCAGCGTGCAGCGTGAAGCGGGGGTGCGCATCGGTGAGGTGGCCGCGTGGATGCGTGAACACGCCACCGGCGCTGCTGGGGACGTGCCCGAGGCTCCGGATCTGTCGGAGGCGATGTCGGCGATGGTGCAGTCGGTGTGGGCCGCGGCGTGGAAGCGGGCCGCGGAGCAGGCGGACGAGGCGACCGCCGTGGCGCTGGATGCAGCCCGCACTGGCGAAGCAGACGCCCTGGCCGCCGCCGAGCAGGCCGCCACGC
>NZ_JADDKI010000552.1:0-2617 GCF_015356725.1 Dietzia sp. SYD-A1 | reverse complement strand
TGGCAGATAGGGCGAGTGGGTACCCCTGGTCCGGCGATCGGGTACTTCGATTCCGGCGACTCGGTACTCCTCGGGGCGGTAGGGGTGGTCTGCTCGGGGTGAGGCGGCGCGACTGCGCCGCCTCTTCCTATTTGAGGAGGCTGATGTGGCCGACTACAAGGCCATCATGACGTTGGCGCTGGCCGGGCATAGCTACAGTGAGATCGTCGCCGCCGTCGGGTGCTCGCGGCGGGAGATCGCGGCGGTGAAGAAGACGATCACCGCGTATGGCATCACCGCCGGCCAAGCGGCGTCGATGAACCCGGCTGAGATCGCCGGGATGTTCCCCGACGGGCGCAAACGCGTCTCGGAGGACTACGCCAAACCTGACTTTGATCGAGTGTTGGCCTCGATGAAGTTCAACCGGCACTTCACCATCCAGCAGGCGTGGGGCAAATATCTCGCCGACCCCGCCGGGGCCGGGAAGAAGTACGGGTACTCGCAGTATTGCGCCCTGTTTGCAGAGCACGCCCGCATCAAGGACGTGGTGGCCACGCTGCATCACGAACCCGGTCGGACGATGCTGGTCGACTGGGCCGGCGACACCCTCGAGGTCCTCGACGCGGTCACCGGGGAGGTCACCAAGCTGTACTTGTTCGTGGCGGTGCTGCCGTACTCCGGTGCGGTGTTCTGCCGTGGCTTCACGGATATGAAGTCCCCGTCCTGGATCGATGCTCACGTCGCCGCGTTCGCGTTCTTCGGCGGGACGCCGCAGATGGTGGTGCCCGACAACCCGACCACCGCGACTCATAGGCAGAAGCAGGGCGAGGCGGCCAGGGCGGTCAATGTCCGCTACCAGCAACTGGCCGACCATTACGGCACGGCGATCGTGCCGGCGCGGGTCCGCAAACCCCGCGATAAAGCGGCCGTGGAGTCGGCGGTGGAGGTGGTCAACAAGCGCGTGATCGGCTACCTCGCCGAGGAGGTGTGGACCACCATCGAGGCCCTGAACGCCGCCATCGCCGAGCGGGTCGTGGAGATCAACACCCAGATTCGCCGGGCTGACGGTTCGACCCGGTGGGAGCGGTTCGAGTCCGATGAAGCGCCGCTGCTGGCGGCTCTGCCCGACGACGGGTTCGCCACGGTGGAGTGGAAGCAGCTCAAGGTCGGACGGAACTATCACGTGTCCTGCGATTCGCAGTACTACTCGGTGCCGTACACCTTCGCCGGTCAGCTGCTGCGAGTCCGGTTGACCGCGCAGTTGGTGACGATCTTCGACGGTGACCAGGTCGTCTGCGAGCACCCCAGGCGCCACGGCCGCAAGGGCCAGTACTCGACCGTGCTCGCTCACGCTCCGAAGGCCCATCAGGGCATCGACGGTCTGTGGTCCCGGCAGTGGTTCACCGATCGTGCCCGCGGATTCGGCCCCGCCACTGAGCAGGTGATCGCCCAGATCCTGGATCGTCACGTGATCGAGGCGCAGGGCTATCTGGACTGCCAGAACATCCTCGAGACTCTCGGCAAGAGAAGTCGGCAGCGGCTCGAGGCGGCCTGCCAGGTGCTGCTCAACCAGAACGGCGCTGGCAGCTACAGCGTGCTCAAACGCGTCATGGCCAGCATCGACTCCGATGGCAAGGCGCCCCGGCCCGTGGTGCCGGCGGCGGCCACCCGAAAGCCTCCGCCACCGGCCGGGGCCCGAGACGACGGCGCGATTCAAGTCCGCTCGGCCGATCACTACTCGCGCGGGCGCAGCGGGGAGGGCGTGTGATGTTCACCGAGATCGATCACCAGAAGTTCCGCAACCTGCGCATCACGCACGTGGCGACCCGGTTCGAGGAGCTCATCAGCGATGAGGCCAACGACGAACTCACCCCGGAGCAGATCTTCCTCACCGCCGTCGACGACGCCCTGGACCAGCGGCAGGCCCACCGGATCGACAAGCTGATCCGCGCCGCGAAGTTCCCGATCCCGCAAGCCTCGATCGCGGAGATCAACTACCAGGAAGGACGCGGGATCACCCCGGTGCGGATGAAACGCTACGCCGGGCACCACTGGCGCCAAGACCCCACAAACCTGCTGGTGATCTCGCCGACCGGCGGCGGGAAGACATACTTGGCCTGCGCGATTGGGATCGCCGCCTGCCAGAACGGGCACACCGTCACCTACGCCCGCATGGACGAACTCGCCCGGCGGCTGGTCATCGCCCGTGGTGACGGGATCCGCCACCAGAAGATGCTCAACGACCTGTCGGACGTGGAACTGCTAATCATCGACGACTTCCTCACCGTGGGCATCGACCCCGAGGCCGCGAACGACTTGTTCGCCGTGCTGGCCAACCGGGAGCACCGGCTGCCGACGATGATCGCCTCACAATCCCGACCGGCGTACTGGCTCGAAGCCCTACCTGACCGGGTGGCCGCGGACTCCATCGTCAACCGCCTGGCCAACAACGCCCGCGAGATCAACCTCGGCGAAGTCGACATGCGCCGCCAACGCGACGACCAAGCACGAGCCACCACCGGCTACTGGGAATAGGACCCGACGGTGCCGGCCCGCCTCACGCGCGGGCCGGTTCCGGGTCGCCGGAACAGCAGTACCAACTCACCGGACCCGCAGTACCGACAAGCCCTATCTGCCA
>NZ_JADDKI010000551.1:0-7099 GCF_015356725.1 Dietzia sp. SYD-A1 | reverse complement strand
GACCGGGTCGGGGTGCGCATCGACCCCGCCGGACCCGTCCCCCGGTCGAGCACCGGGGAGATCCCCAGCGAGGGGATGGTCCGCGGCGCCGTGCAGATCCCGGCGGACGGGGCGCCCGTCGTGTTCGGGCCCGATCACCCCGTCACGGGCGGGTACCCGGTGATCGGGGTGCTCACCTCGCGGTCCTCGGACGCCTTGACCCAGCTCCTGCCGGGAGCGCCGGTGAGCTTCCGGAGGGTGTCGGACTGACCGACTAGGGTAACCGAGGCGGGACCAGGTACCTTGGTCCGTTGGTGTGCGCGGAGTCACCGCCTGCGGGCCGGTTTTCGTCCCTCACCGAATGACGACACTTTTCGAGGTGAAAGCGAACCATGCCAGCGATCGTCCTGATCGGCGCCCAGTGGGGCGACGAGGGCAAGGGTAAGGCCACCGACATCCTCGGTGGCCGCGTCGAGTACGTGGTCAAGCCCAACGGCGGCAACAACGCCGGGCACACCGTGGTGGTGGGTGGCGAGAAGTACGAGCTCAAGCTCCTGCCCGCCGGCATCCTCTCGCCCACGGCCGTGCCGGTGATCGGCAACGGTGTGGTGGTCAACCTCGAGGCGCTGTTCGAGGAGATCGACGGCCTCGAGGCCCGCGGCGCCGACACCTCGCGGCTACGCATCTCCGCCGACGCCCACCTGGTGGCCCCGTATCACCAGGCGCTGGACAAGGTGACCGAGCGGTTCCTGGGCAAGAAGGCCATCGGGACCACCGGTCGAGGCATCGGCCCCACCTACGCGGACAAGGTCTCGCGGGTGGGGATCCGCGTGCAGGACGTCTTCGACGAATCCATCCTGCGGCAGAAGATCGAGGGCGCGCTGCACCTCAAGAACCAGATCTTCGTCAAGATCTACAACCGCCGGGCGGTCGAGGTCGAGGAGATGGTCGAGTACTTCCTCGGCTACGCCGACCGGCTCCGTCCCATGGTCAGCGACACCGCCCTCATGCTCAACCAGGCCCTGGAGCGCGGCGAATCCGTTCTCATGGAAGGCGGCCAGGCCACCATGCTGGACGTCGACCACGGCACCTATCCGTTCGTCACCTCGTCCAACCCCACCGCCGGCGGCGCCTGCGTGGGGTCGGGCGTCGGCCCCACCAAGATCACGCACTCGCTGGGCATCGTCAAGGCGTACACCACGCGCGTGGGCGCAGGCCCGTTCCCCACCGAGCTCTTTGACAAGTGGGGTGAGTACCTGCAGGTCACCGGTGGTGAGGTGGGCGTCAACACCGGTCGCACCCGACGTTGCGGGTGGTACGACGCCGTGATCGCCCGCTATGCCGCGCGCGTCAACGGCTTCACCGATTACTTCCTCACCAAGCTCGACGTGCTCACCGGCATCGGCGAGATCCCGATCTGCGTGGCCTACGACGTCGACGGCGTGCGGCACGACGAGATGCCCATGTCGCAGACCGATTTCCATCACGCGACGCCGATCTACGAGACCATGCCCGGCTGGGAGGACGACATCCGCGGTGCGCGCGAGTTCGGTGATCTGCCGCCGGAGGCCCGCGACTACGTGCTGCGGCTCGAGGAGCTGGCCGGCTGCCACATGTCGTACATCGGAGTGGGGCCGGGCCGCGACGAGAACGTGGTGCGGCGCGACATCCTGGGCTGAGTCGATCGACCACCACGTCGAGAAGAGCGCCCCGAACGCATTGGCCGATAGGCGGGTGCGCGGGACGCTCTTCTCGTTGCTCGCGTGGGGCGGGTGAGCCCGTTGTGTACGTTGTGAATCGGTTTCATGTGAACGAATGACACATGTCGTGTGTTCGTCCGATAGTGCTTTCTGAGCCGTTGAGGTGAAGTCGGAGTCAGGCGACCGGCCGGTCGCTTCCTCTCCCGATCGGAGCACCATATGCGCACTCTCACCAGGTTCGGCGTCGCCGCCGCAGCCACAGCCGTCGCCTCTGCCACCGTCCTCGCCGGGGCCGGAGTGGCCGGGGCCCAAGGCGCCGATCCCGTACTCGACAGCCCGAGCAGCGTGAGCGTCAGTGGCAAGGGCGCGAACACCGAGATCTCCTACACCAACAGGTCCGGCCAGGATCTGTTCTGTATCGCGTACGGCGGGCCGGGCAGTCTGCTGTCGGAGATGTACGCCGTCTAGCGGACACAGGATCCGGATGCGTCACCGCCCCCGGCACTGGAGGCGAAGGTGACCGAGGCGCTGGTGAACGGGCAGCTCGGCCTCTTCACGGGCGGTGTCGAAGACGGGGAAACCGCCACGTTGTCGCCTGGCTTCTACGATACGAACGCCACGCTCACCGACGGGTCCTTCACTCCGTCCGCTCTCGCGATCTGCTCTGCGGGCGACGAGTACATCGAGATGGAGATCTCTGCTGGGGCCGGTGTCCCGGCCGGTCTCGGTTCGTTGGATTCCGCTCTGGCCGGCCTCGGAAGCTCTGGTTCCGTGGCCCGGACGACGGGTTCGCTCGGGAGCTGAGCGAACCGTCCATACCCAGCACCGCCCCCGGCCACCTCGTGGAGCCGGGGGCGGTGCTGGGTGATGTCGTCAGTTCACGACGGCAGGCCCGGGAAGGGTGGGAGTTCGAATGCGCCACCCGCCACCCCCGCGCCGATGGCCAGAACCGCCGAGACACCAAGCCCCGCGATGATGAGCAGCCCGGCTCCGATGATCGGGTTGTCCAACGAGCCGCCGTCTGCGGAACCCGACGCCTGCGCGACGTAGGCGACGTGGCCTTCCGGCGCAGGTCCGGCGTGAGCGGGGGCGACGGCGACGGTGGTGGCAGCGGCCAGGGCGAGAGCGGTGGCAGCGGTGGCGGTTCTCGTGATCATGCCCCCACTATCGCGGCGCGGCCGTTCGGCATTACCTATGGGCCTGCCGGACTGGTCCGGGGAATGCCCCACACCCTCGCGAGCCGGAAATGCAGCGCGTTCCTGGAGGTGTCGGCCGAGTGGGACCATCTCAGAACTCGCCGACGATTCCCGGATTGAGACCAGTTTTCGCCGAATGCGCTCGGTCGCGATTCGGAGGACTGGTGTCGCGGCTCGACCCGGCAAACCGCAAGTGGAAGGTCGGATTGCAGTATGACGGCCACGAACACCTGACCAGAGCCCGTCGAGACGCGGACTCCGTGGCGATGCTGCGCCTGGCGTCCCTCGGATGGGAGGTGAGGCGAGTGACGCAAGGGCTGCTGAACACTCCGCGGACGCTCACCCGATTCGTCCACGGGGCATTCGAGAAGCAAGGGTGGGAGCAACCCGGTCGATCGGGTCGCCCCCAGTGAACTCCGATGCCAGCCACTGCACGCCGATCGCATTCGCTGGAACCCCATCGCCTTCTGTGAAGCGGGGTCACGTTCTGCGAGAGGTCTACTCGGCCGATGCGTCCAGGATCGCGCCGAATCGGGCCGAATCGCCCCGGGCGGTCAGCGCAGGTGCCGGAAGGCGTTGCGGACCGCGTCCGCGGCGTCCTCGACGTCGAATCCCGCCCCCGCGGCCCGCTCTGCGAACTCCTCCGCGGCCCGGGTCAGCACCGCCCCGGGCAGGTCAGCGGCGGAGACGAACGTTCCCGAGCGGCCGCGACCCTCCAACACGCCCGACTCCTCGAGGTCGCGATAGACCTTCGCGGCCGTCGCGGTGGAGACCCCGACCTCCTCCGCGAGTGTGCGCACGGCGGGCATCCGCGTCCCCGCCGTGAGCAAGCCGCGTCGGACTCCCTCGACGATCTGCCCTTTGAGCTGGCGGAACGGCGGCTCCGCTGAGGCCGGGTCCACGGCCAGGGTCATACCGGCCACCCGGGAGCCACTGCCCGGAGAGTGAGACGTGGCCCCCGGCTCGCCCATGCTCAGGCCCAGACCTGATCGATCGCGGTCACCTCACGCGGCGGCGCGGCCGGGACGGCGGGCGCAGGGGTACGCGAGAACCGCGGCGCGGGCGCGGGCCCCAAGTCCCCGCCGACCTCGACGAAGGTCTCCCTCGCCGTCATGTGGGGATGGGACAGCGCCTCCGTGTAGGTCAGCACCGGGGTCGTGCAGGCGTCGGTGCCGTAGAAGAGCTCGGCCCACTCGTCGCGGGGCTTCTCGGCGAACGTGGCGGCGATGATCTCCCGCAACTCGTCCCAACGATCCATGTCGAACTGGCCGGGCATGCCGTCGCCGTCGATGCCGAGCAGCCGGGCGAACTCCGCATAGAACTGCGGCTCCAGACAGCCCACTGCCATGAACTTGCCGTCGGAGCAGGTGTAGACATCGTAGAACGGGAACCCGGTGTCGAGCATGTTCGTCCCGGCGACGTCCGACCACTGGTCCCGTGCGCGCATGGCCCACTGGAACTGGCCCAGTACGGAGGCGCCGTCGGTCATCGCGGCGTCGATGACCTGGCCGCTGCCCGAGGTGGCGCGTTCGATGATGGCGGCGAGGATGCCCTGGACGAGGAACATCGACCCACCGCCGAAGTCGCCGACCAGGTTGAGCGGAGGCACCGGGCGCTCGCCCTTGCGGGCGGTGGCGTTGAGGTGACCGGTGAGCGAGATGTAGTTGAGGTCGTGACCGGCCGTGTGGGCGAGCGGGCCGTGCTGACCCCACCCGGTCATCCGTGCGTAGACGAGCCGCGGGTTGAGCTCGAGGCACTCGTCGGGGCCGAGTCCCATACGTTCGGTCACCCCGGGCCGGAAGCCCTCGACCAGCACGTCGGCCTTGGCGATCAGACCGCGGACCTGCGCCAACCCGTCGTCGCTCTTGAGGTTCGCCTCCACCACGGTCCGGCCGCGCCGGGTGATGTGCGCCCAGCCGCCGACCTGGGTGGCGAGTTCGCCGGGACGCATGACGGTCACGACGTCGGCGCCCAGATCGGCGAGCATCATGCAGGCGTGGGGGCCGGGGCCGATGCCGTTGAGTTCGACGACGCGGATGCCGGCCAGGGGGCCGGGGGAGGCAGTGGTCACAGGTGTGCCCTTTCGTGTGGCGTTGCACACACGGTATCGCCTGCCGATCCGCGTGAGCCGGGGAGCATGCGAAAGGACCCGCGTCGGCGGGCCTCTACTAGCGTGGGCGCCATGACCGCAGCGCACGATCCCCTCGCCCCGCCAGTCGTCGACCGCCTCGGCACGCCGGGGAGTCCCGGCGCGACGCGCGTGATGCTCCTGGGCTCGGGCGAGCTGGGCAAAGAGGTCACCATTGCGCTGCAGCGCCTGGGTGTCGAGGTGATCGCGGTGGACCGGTACTCCGGCGCCCCCGCCCACCAGGTCGCCCACCGCAGCCACACGATCGACATGACCGACTCAGGCGAGGTGCGGCGGGTGGTGGAGCTCGAGAAGCCGCACGTGATCCTGCCGGAGATCGAGGCCATCGCCACCGCCGCGTTGGCGCAGATCGAACAGGACGGGCTGGCGCGAGTCGTCCCCACGGCCCGCGCAGTGCAGCTGACCATGGACCGTGAGGGGATCCGGCGCCTGGCCGCCGAGGAGCTGGGCCTGCCCACGAGTCGCTACGCGTTCGCCTCGTCGCTGGAGGAGTTGCAGGAGGCATGCGACCGGATCGGGTTCCCGTGCCTGGTCAAGCCCACGATGTCGTCGTCGGGAAAGGGGCAGTCCTCCCTCCACGGCCCCGAGGACGTGGAGGCCGCCTGGGCCTACGCGCAGTCGGGTGCGCGGGTGACGGGGGCGCGGGTGATCGTGGAGTCGTTCGTGGACTTCGAGTACGAGATCACCCTGCTCACCGTCCGCAGCGTGGACCCGGCCACCGGAGCGATCCGAACGGATTTCTGCGAGCCGATCGGTCACCGTCAGGAGCGCGGGGACTACGTCGAGTCGTGGCAGCCCCAGGCCATGACCCAGGACGCCTACGATTCGGCGCGCTCGGTCGCGGCGCGCGTGACCGGCGCACTCGGTGGCGTCGGGGTGTTCGGGGTGGAACTGTTCGTGCAGGGCGTCGACGTCTACTTCTCCGAGGTCAGCCCGCGGCCGCACGACACCGGCCTGGTGACGCTGCGCAGCCAGGTGCTCAGCGAGTTCGACATGCACGCCCGCGCCGTCCTGGGTCTGCCCGTGGTCACCACGATGTCCAGCCCGGGAGCGTCTGCGGTGATCTACGGCGGCGCCGGCATCGCGCACGATCCTGAGGGTGACCCCGAGGGCGGCTCGAGCGGTGTGGTCGAGGGCGTGGGGTTCGAGGGCGTGGCCCGTGCGCTCGCGGTCCCGGAATCGGATCTGCGACTGTTCGGCAAGCCCTCGGCCAGCGAGTTCCGCCGTATGGGAGTGGCCGTGGCGACCGCCGAGGACGTGGAGACCGCGCGGGAACGGGCCCGCGAGGCCGCCTCCCGCGTGACGGTGGTGAGGTAGGACGTGCGGGGGCGCAGCCGTCGGTTCGGCAGGCTGGTGAGATGACGACGACGAACTCGGTCGCCGACGAGGCCCGCGGGCTGCCCAGGGAGCCGTCCGGTCCGTGGATCCGGGCACTCGTCGTGTCCACCCTGCTGATCTGGCTGGCGGTGCTCGCCTGGCAGGCGATGGTGCTCCCCGAGCGGGTCCCGATCCATTTCGGTTCCGGAGGGCGGGCTGACGGGTGGTCCGGCAAGGCCGGGGCGTTGGCGTTCTCGGGGGTGCTGCCGCTCACCGTGTTGGCGTTGATCCCGCTCACGTCGTTGCTCGTCATGCGGGCACCGGAACTCATCAACGGGCCAAACAAGCAGTGGTGGACGTCGACCGCCCCGAGGTTGCGCAGGTTCGAGCGACTGGTCCGTGAGGACCTGTGGCTGATCGTGGTGGTCACACTCGCGCTCCTGGTGGCGATGCAGGTGGGGATCGTGATCGCCTCCGAGTCGCCCGACCAGCGGATGCCGGAGGGTCTGCTCCTCGGCGGTACGGGGCTGTTCGGCGCGGGCATGGTCGCGGTACTGCTCCGGATGTACGTCGGAGATCGGTACGCCGAGAACCCCGACCTGGACTGAGCCTGTGGATGGTCGTCCGATCTATCCACCGCCCCTCTGAGGGGCCTGACCCGGCCCGACCCTCCCCCCTAGCGTCACTACTCGAGCGGCCCGTACCCACGGGCTCGAGAGGGGGCGGGACCGATGGCGGGATCAGGAGCGGAGGTGGGG
>NZ_JADDKI010000550.1:0-1447 GCF_015356725.1 Dietzia sp. SYD-A1 | reverse complement strand
AGGTCGGGTCGACGCTGCCCGTCGACGCGGTCGCCCGGGTGGTGTCCGCTCGGTGCGCCGCCGGGCACGGGGTCGTCCGGATCGTCGCCGCCGATGCCCTGGCGGAGCGGGCCGGCGAGCTCAGGTCCACCGGGCTCGAGTTCGAGATCGTGCCCGGCGTGATCGACGGCGGGGCCTGAGCAGCTAGCGCCAGGCGTCGGTGAGGGCGTCGTCGATACCGTCGCGCACCGCCCGCCGCACCTCGTCGATCGACGGCACGGGACCGGGGCCCTCCCACAGGGAGAGCGGACCGGCGGACACCACGGGGTGGCGCGGGGGCAGCCTCGCGTGCTCCCGTCCGCGGTAGACGATCCCGACAGGCAGGATCGCCACCGGCGCGCCCGCCTCGCGGACCCCGCGGGTCATCTGGCCCACGCCCTTCTTGACGGAGTCGAGCCGCAGCGTGCGCAGGTCGTCGGCCGAGGAGTTGGTGCCCTCCACGAACGTCAGGACCACCCCGCCGGCGAGCAGTCGGTCCACGCACAGGCCGATCAGTCGTGCGGCCGCCGCGTCGTGCACCGCGCGGTCGGTGCCCACGTAGTTCTTGGCCCGGAAGACCGGGACGGTGCCCGTGTACTCGAACACCGGTCGCAGCGGACCGCGGAAGAGCGGGTCCTTGGTCAGGCCGGTGCCGGAGGACAGGAACCGGACCCGCCGGTCGTACACCGCCGATGCCAGCACGAACGGGTCGTGAGCGGAGGGGTGGTTGGCGGCGACGACGATCCCCACCCCGGCGTCGTGGAGCCGGTGCAACTCCTCCACCGTCCCGGCCCCGATCCGCACCTCGGGTGAGTACAGCGCCCCCACGAACGCCAGCAGGGGATGGGTGAAGCCGTCCCTCCGCCGGCCGGGGCCGTAGTAGTCGTAGACGGCCTCGAAGTTGGACAGGGTCACCTCCGGACGCGCCCGGCGCCCCCTGCCCGATCCGAGGGCCCGCCGACTGCGTCCGGCTCCTGCGTCCATCACCCCAGTCTCGCCGAGCGTCCGGGGCGGCGCACCCGGAATCCGGCATGCTCGGGGGATGACGACGAACGTGCACACCGTCCACCCCGTCGCCGGGCGGCCCCGTCTGCTGCTCGTGGCACATGGGACCCGCTCCTCGGCGGGCCGTCGGGAACTGGGCCGGGTCCTGGTGGAGACCCGCAGGAGACTCGGCGACGTGGACTGCCGTCTGGCATGGGTCGACGTCCAGGCGCCGGGCCCTGACCGCATCCTCGCCGACGCCGTCCCCACCGTCGTGGTCCCGGCCTTCCTGGCCCGCGGCTACCACGTCACCGAGGACGTCGAGGGCGCCTGTGCGCGTGCACCCGGCCCGGTCGCACTGGCACCCCATGTGGGCGGGGAACCGGAGATCGTGCGCGCGCTGGTCCAGCGGCTGGCCGAGGCGGGGGCCGTGGGGGCGTTCGGC
>NZ_JADDKI010000549.1:0-2148 GCF_015356725.1 Dietzia sp. SYD-A1 | reverse complement strand
GGGCAGGGCCCGCAGGCCGCGGCGGACACGGTGCTCCTCACCGCGCTCGCGGCGGCGGCCGCGGTGTGGGCCGCGAGGGAGACCCGAACCGTCATGCGGAGTTTCGACGAGCCTCCCCCGCGGTTCACCCACCGGCTTCTCCCGCGGGGGATCGTGAACGCGTCCCCGGCTCGAGAGGAGTGAGACGTGACGGTCCCCGCGACCACACATCCGAGGTCCACGGTGTCCACCGGGAGCAGGGTCGTCGCCCACCGGGGGGCGTCGGCCGAGTATCCGGAACTCACGCTCGTCGCCTATGAGAAAGCCCTCGAACAGGGCGCGACGGCGCTCGAGGTGGATGTACGGCTCACCGCGGACGGAGTCCCCGTGCTCCTCCATGACCCGCGGACCGCACGCGTGGCGGACCGCGACCTGTGGGTCCACTCCACCACTCTCGACGAGTTGTCGACCCTCGACCTCGGCTCCTGGCACCCGGTGCACCGCAGGTCCGAGCCGCTTCTCACCCTGCGCAGTCTTCTCGTCATGGCCGAGGCGTACCCGCACGTGAAGTTGTTCCTGGAGACCAAGCACCCCGTGCCCACCGGTGGTCGGGTCGAGGTCGCGCTCCGGGACGAGCTGAGGTACTTCGGGCTGGATCGCCCCGCCTCGCACGCCGAGTCCCGGGCGCTCATGATGAGCTTCTCCGTGATGGCGGTACGACGGTTCCGGCAGTTGGCCCCGCAGGTTCCGACGGTGCAGCTGCGCGAGCGGGGCAACGTCCTCAAGTCGTGGCCGGCCGAGGGGTTCGGCGCCCAGTTGATGGGCCCCAGCATCGGGGCACTCCGTGCGCGTCCCTGGCTGGTCGACTACTGGAGGTCGCGGGGGATGGGCACCTACTGCTGGACCGTCGACGACCCGGCCGACATGCTCCTGTGTCGCGACCTCGGCGTGGAGTGGGTGGCGACCAACGTCCCGTCACGTGCCCGAGCCGTCCTGGACGGGCCCGCCCGCAGTTCCTGACCCGCCGGACGGGCCGCGCTGACGCACCGTATCGTTGTGCCCGTGGGTAGACGTCAGCGCCATAATGAGCCCAAGTCCGGCGGCAACCGCCAGGCCAAGATCGCCGCTCGCGCGGCCGAGCGTGAGGAACTGAGCACCCAGCCCAGGCCTTTCGCGGGGTTCGCGGGGGAGTGCGACATGGTCGCCATGCGCGAGTTCGTTCCGTCGGCGACCGCGCGGCTGACCACCAGTAGCCAGAAGCGCGAGATCACCCTGGCGACCGTCCTGCCCGGCGCCATCGCCGGACTGGTGCGTGACGAGGAGCTGGGCGGCGAGGCCATGGTGGGTCTGCAGGTCCAGGTCCACGGGCCCGATCCGGCGGCCGACCTGGCGTACGCGGTGGACTGGGCCTCTCGCGCAGGGGGCGGTGAGACGCTGAACACCTCCCATCCGGACGAGTCCACCCCGGCGTTGGAGGACGTCGTGGTCAAGGACGCGCCGCTGGAGATCGTGGTGCACGGAGACTTCTCGTGGTGGCTCGCCGAGGGAGCCCAGGTCCGTCCCGAGATCGCGCAGGCGATCAAGAACGCCGACGAGGTCATGATGCCCTCGGCCCGGGTCGCGGCGGACGGCATCGAGGCCGCCTGGTGGGTCGACGCGGGCGAGAAGGCCCACATCCGGTGGGTGCGGCCGGAGGACGAGGACGCGCTGTTCGAGGCCCTCGCGCGCGTGCACTCCGCCGGCGGCCTCCACCTGGGCGAGGGGTCGCGTTTCGCGGGGTCCTTCCGCACCCACGGGGTGCTCGTGCCGGTGTTCGACCTGGACCCGGAGATGCACCACCAGGAGTGGGCGCCGGGACTACTCGAACTCGACGCGCGACTGGCTGAGGCGTTGGCGAAGGACGGCCCGCTCAGCTCCGACGAGCGCGCCTCGCGGGACGGTCTCCGGGCACGCCAGGTCACCCTGCGCTGACCGGGCGCCGATCCCAGACCGGCACGGACCCCCGGTCGGGCCCGGGGGCCTCTAGTATCCCCTCGGGCGACCGGCAGCCGGCGGGTCGCCGGGCCGGACGTGTGGCTGGAGGGGGTGTGGCCGGGTGGCCGACCGACCGGGGCGGGACGATGACGAGGCGGCGCCCACCGAGGTGACCGTGCCGCCGTGGTTGCGGAC
>NZ_JADDKI010000548.1:0-1789 GCF_015356725.1 Dietzia sp. SYD-A1 | reverse complement strand
CACGACCTGCCCGGGCAGGCGGGAGGCGAACTCCTCGCCGTGCTCCGCGAGCAGGGGCAGCGGCACGTTGTAGGAGCCGCGGACGTGGACAGCCGAGAACTCGGCACCGGTCCGCACGTCGATCACGATGAGCGGAGTGCCTGAGCCCAACGCGTCGCGCAGGTCGGCCGGGGCGATGGTCGGGGCGTGGGTGAGGCTGGAGAGCATGGATGGTGACAGCCTTTTCGTATGGCGAGTGGGAGTGGCAGCGGGTCGCCGCGGGGCCGGAGGACGGACGGAGGGTCCGGCCCCCGGGGTGTGGGGTGAGTTCGCTCAGGCGCTCGCGAGGGTGCGCTCGGACCAGGCGGCGTAGCTACCCCTCGAGCTCGACCACGCGGTAGCCGGCGCGGCGCAGGGCGCTGGCGGTGACCGAGTTACGGACGCCGCTCTGGCAGTAGGTCACGATCGGCCCGTCGGTCGGGAGCTGGTCGAGGTTCCACAGCACCCGGCCGCCGCTGAGCTGCGCGGAACCAGGGATGTGACCATCTGAGTGCTCGGTCTTGTTGCGCACGTCCAGCACCATCGCTGCGTCGAACGAGGCCAGCTCGTCGGGCCCGATCATCTCGGGGGTCGTCATCGGCAGGCCCTCGAAGCTGGTGGTGTACCCGGTGACGGTGTCGATGCCGACCCGCAGCAGGTGGTCCCGCAGCGCCTCGGCCATCTCGACGTCATCGGCCAGGACCACTAGGGGCGTGTCCTCCTTCTCGGGGTCGTAGACCCACGCGCCGAAGGAAGCGGCCTTGTCGACGCCGGGGATGTTGAGCGCCCCGGGGACCGTGCCGCCGTGGACCTCGTCCTGGCCACGGGTGTCGACGACGACGACCTCGTCCGACTCGAGAGCGCGCGCCAACTCCGTGGAGCCGAACTCGCGGAGCGGGGCCAGCGGCCCGAGCACGGCCGGTCCCTCCTTGTTCTGTCGCTTCATCCGGCCGAAGTAGGCGTGCGCGTCCGGCTGGCCGTCGAGTAGTTCGGAGACGAAGCCCTCCTCGTCGTCGTCGTTGACGTACCCCGCCCACCAGGCGAAGCGGCGCTCGTAGCCGACGCTGGTCGACGGGAGTGCGCCGAGGGCCTTGCCGCAGGCGCTGCCCGAACCGTGGCCGGGGAAGACCTGGACGTGGTCCGGCAGTGAGACGAAGGAGTCCTTGAGGCTGCGGAAGATCTGCTTGGCGCCGGCGAAGCGGGTGTCGACCCCGCCCGCGGCCTCGTCGAGCAGATCGGGGCGACCGAGGTCGCCGGAGAAGACGAAGTCGCCGGTCAGCATGTACCCGGGGGTATCGGCGAATGCGCCGTCGGTGACGAGGAAGGACAGGTGCTCCGGGGTGTGGCCCGGGGTGTGCACGGCCTCGACGGTGATGTTGCCCAGCTTCAGCTGGTCGCCGTGGTGCAGGCGCTCGGCCTCGAAGCCGTACTGCCAGTCGTCGCCGCCCTCGCCGGAGACGTAGACGGTCGCTCCGGTGGCCTTGGCGAGCTCACTCGTGCCGGACAGGTAGTCGGCGTGGATGTGGGTCTCGGTGACGGTGGTGATCGTCATGCCGTGCCGGGCGGCCAGGTCCAGGTACTCGCGGACGTCGCGGCGGGCGTCCACCACCATCGCCTCGTTCTTGGCCTGGCAGCCGATGAGGTAGCCGGCCTGGGCGAGGTCCTCGTCGTAGATGCGTTCGAGAAGCATCGAGATCTCCTTGTCGATCGTGATCGGGTTGGTGCCGCGGAGCGCCGTCGAGGACGACCGGTACATCGGCTTCAGACCAGG
>NZ_JADDKI010000547.1:0-469 GCF_015356725.1 Dietzia sp. SYD-A1 | reverse complement strand
GCGCGACCCGCGCGGATGTTCTGGCGCACGACCACGACCTCACGACCGGCCGCGGCGAGTACGGCGCCGGCACGTTCCGCTCGGGAGCCGCGCTCGCAGTGCACCCAGACGGTGCCCGGCGGGACCTCGTCGAGTCGGTCGGCCAGACGGCCGACCGGCACGTGTAGCGCTTGGTCCAGGTGATCGCGTGCGTACTCGTCGTCGTCTCGGACGTCGAGCAGGACGATGCCCGAGGCCGGACCGCCGTCCGCAGCGCGGGGGAGCTCGGTGAACGACGCGGTGACGACGCCGGGGTCGCTCACGCTGCGTCTCCCGTGGTCTCATCGCGGGTGAGCGAGTCCAGCAGAGAGGTGCGCAATCTCCGGTACTCGGAGTCGTCCGGCAGTGTGTCGGGGTCGCGGGGTCGGTCGAATGGCACGCTGATATCGCGCGTCACGGTGGCGTCCGGACCATGATTCATCACCAGGAT
>NZ_JADDKI010000055.1:0-14603 GCF_015356725.1 Dietzia sp. SYD-A1 | reverse complement strand
GTGGGGGCGGCCGCGGCCGGCGCCCTGCTGGCCGCGTCGTTCCCCCCTGTCGGCCTGTGGTGGGCCGCGATCCTCGCTCTGGCACTTCTCGTCGTGACCCTGTCCCCGCTGCGCGGCCCCGCGCCCCGTCCGCGGACCGGCGCCCTCCTCGGGTTGATCGCCGGCCTGGTGTTCTTCCTCCTGCTGGTCCCGTGGGTGGGCCTGTACGTGGGGGCCTACGCCGCGTGGGCTCTGGCGCTGGTCGAGGCGTTGTACCTCGCCGCGTTCGGAGCCGGGGCCGTGGTGATCCTCCGGGAAGGACTCGCGGAAGGACGACGACACGGTCTGCGGGTGGTGGGCGCGGCGCTCGGTGTGGCCGGATGGTGGTCGGTGTGGGAGTGGATCCGCTCCTCGTGGCCGTGGGGCGGCTTCCCGTGGGGCCGGCTGGCGTTCGGCCAGGCCGACGGCCCGTTGCTGCCGTTGGCCTCGCTCGGTGGTACCCCGCTGCTCGGTTTCGCGGTCGCGGGCACGGGCACCGCGCTCGGACTCGTCGTCCTCCTACTCGCTCGCCGGCACCGGCCGCCGCGCGGGACACTGCGCTCGGCCACCGGACTCCTTGTGGTCCCCCTCGTCACCGCGGGACTCGCCGCCGCGGCGGCACTCGACACCACGCCCCGGGGCACCGGGGAGACCGCCGACATCGCCGTGATCCAGGGCAACGTCCCGCGCCTCGGGTTGGACTTCAACGCGCAGCGCCGTGCTGTCCTCGAGAACCACCTCCGGGTGACCGCAAAGCTCGCCGACGATGTCGAGGCCGGAACCGCGGTCCGGCCGGATGTGGTGCTGTGGCCGGAGAACGCCTCCGACATCTCGCCCCTGGCCGACCGGCAGGCCGGCGCCCAGATCTCCGCCCTGTCGCGTCGACTGGACGCCCCGATCCTCGTGGGCACCGTCCTGCGGGTGGGTGACGGCCCCGAGGCCACCAACTCCTACCTGGTCTGGGACGGTCGATCGCCCGAGCCCGCCGCGGATCCCGTGGTCGACCGCCACGACAAGAAGTACATCCAACCGTTCGGGGAGTGGTTGCCCCTGCGCGCGCCGCTCGAAGCCGTGTTCCCGATCGCCCGGACCGCCGGGCACTTCGTCCCAGGCGACGGCGACGGGATGGTGACCGCGGCCGGGATCGACTTCGGGGTGGCCATCTGCTTCGAGATCGCCTTCGACGCCGCAGCACGTGAACCGGTCGCCCGCGGAGCCCAGATCCTCACGGTGCCCACGAACAACGCGACCTTCGGCAGGTCCCCGATGAGCTACCAACAGCTCGCCATGTCGAGGGTCCGGGCGGTGGAGCACCACGTCCCCGTCCTCGTCGCGGCGACCAGCGGGGTCAGCGCGGTGATCGGCCCGGACGGTCAGGTGCTCCAGAAGACCGGGATCTTCGAGCCCGCGACACTGTCGGCGCAGGTCGAGTCGGACTCCGCCGGTACCATGGCAACCCGACTGGGCGGCATCCCGCAGATGGTGAGCTGCCTCATCGGGTTCGTCGGCCTGGGATGGGCGTTGATCCGCACCCGGCGGCGACCCGCGACCGAGTGCGAGGAGACGTAAGTGACCGATCCGATGGCGCCTCCACCCGCAGCTGCGTCCTCGCGGACGTTGGTGATCATCCCCACGTACGACGAGCGCGACAACCTCCCGGGCGTCGTCGAGCGCCTGCTCGCGTCAGCCCCCGACGTGGCGGTCCTCATCGCGGACGACAACAGCCCCGACGGCACCGGGGAGGTCGCCGACCGGCTCGCCGCCGACGACCCCCGGGGGCGGATCACCGTCCTGCACCGCGCGGGCAAGCAGGGGCTCGGCGCCGCCTACATCGCCGGATTCCGCTGGGGCCTGGAACGCGGCTACTCCGTGCTCGTGGAGATGGACGCCGACGGCAGCCACCCGCCCGAGCGGCTGCCGGCGATGCTCGCGGAGATCGACGCCGGCGCGGACCTGGTGATCGGATCACGCTACGTGCCCGGCGGCAGCGTCGAGAACTGGCCCTGGCAGCGCCACGTGATCTCCCGAGGCGGCAACGTCTACTCCCGGATCATGCTGGGGGTGGGCATCAAGGACATCACGGCGGGCTTCCGGGCCTACCGCAGCGAGTCCCTGTCACGCCTGGACATGGACGCGATCGAATCGAAGGGGTACTGCTTCCAGATCGACATGACCTGGCGTCTGTTGAACGCCGGGGGCACGGTCGTCGAGGTCCCGATCACCTTCACCGAACGCACCGTCGGGCACTCCAAGATGAGTGAGTCCATCTTCCGCGAGGCCGCTGTGAACGTAGCGCGATGGGGTTGGGAGAAGCGACGCGGACAGCTGAGATCGCTCGTCCGGCGCTGACCCCGCCCGCGAAATCAGGACGCCCCCGGCCCCGTCGAGGGGCCGGGGGCGTCCTGGCGGGGTCGGGCTCTTCTAGCGGGCGCCAGCGCGCCGACGCTTCTTGAGGATGTCCATCCGCTCCTTGAGCAGGTCCTCCAGATCGTCGAGCGACCGACGCTCGAGGAGCATGTCCCAGTGGGTGCGCGGCGGCTTACCCTTCTTGACCTCCACCGACGGGCCATCGATGAGCTGGCCCTCCTGGCCGTTCTTGCACATCCAGGTGCCGGGGATCTCGGCGTCGTCGGCGAACGGGACCTCGTACACCTCGCCGTTCTCCGTCTGGTACCTGGCCATCCGCCGGGGCGCGAGATCGGTGTCCCGGTCGGTCTCGTAGCTCACCGCACCGAGGCGGCTGCCCCTGAGGACTCGATCTGCCATGCGAACTCCTTCTACCGTGTTCGTCCGTCTTTTCAGCTGACTGCCACATGACATCCTGTGACACGACGCTGTCGTGTTCCTGGTCATGTAACGCCAGGTGACCCCCCGAATGTTCCCACGGCACACGGCAGCAGGCCAGCCGGGGACCCTCTCGGTACCCTGACCACCGTGGACACCGACGCCCCCTCCGAGCTCCCCCCGCCCCGGCGGGGTGAGGCCTCGTGCGCGTGGTGCGGGCGTCCGGTCGACGAGGGGAACACGGGTCGACGACGACGGTACTGTCGTCGCTCCTGCCGTCAGCGCGCCTACGAGCAGAGGCAGTCACTGAGGGTCCGCGAGCTGCCGGAGGGGACGGTGGTGCTCTCGGACTCCGAGTCGACGGACCTCATGGACCGCATGTTCCAGCTCAGGTGTGCGTGTGAGGACCTGCACACCGCGATCGTCGAGGGGGAGGACGCCGCCGAGTTGGCGCGGATGTCCGGCGACCTGGTGGCCGCTGCCCGGCGCGCCGAACGTTTGAGGTGAACAGGGCCGGCGAGGTGCTGGTAGTGCTGTGGCACCGCTGGCACCTGTCCGTCACGGGCGTCATCGTCGGAGCACTCGCCGCCTGGGCCTCGCTCATGCCGTCGCTTCTGCCTCGAACCTGGCAGTACCAGGGCTTCGTCACCGGTTTGTCCATGCTGGTGGGATACGGGGCCGGCATCGCGGTGCGGACCGTGTGGAAGAGACTGGTGAGTCCCCGCGTGACTCTCGGTCCTGCGCTGCTGGACCTCGGCGACCGGGTCGTGGCGTTCGCGCGGTTGTCCGCGCCTTACGTCTTGATCGTCTACCTCATCACGGCCACGGCCACAGCTGTCCGGTGGCAGGACCAGGTATCGGATCTGGTCGCGTCGCCCAGACCTCCGTGGAGCGATTACATGCGCGCCCCCTGGGTTGCTCTTGCCGTCTTCGTGGTGCTCTTGATCGCATGCCGGGTGATCCAGGCGGCCTATCGGGGATTCGTACTGCTCGTCCGTCGCAGATTCGCCGTGGGGGAGAACTCGGCCCGGATCACCGGGATCGTGGTGGTGGCCGCCCTCATGGTGGGCGTGGCGCAAGGAGTGATCCCGCGCGCGTTCTTCCAGACCGCCAACCGGGTCTTCAGCGTGCAGAACGACCAGGACCTCCCCGGCGCGCAGCGCCCGACGGCCAGCGAGCGATCCGGGGGGCCGGGGTCCCATGTCGACTTCGAGGACCTGGGCAGGCAGGGGCGCCGCTTCGTCAGTGGCGGTCTCGGACGCGCGCATCTGAGCGACCTGTTACGGGAGGATGCACGCGAGCCCATCCGGGCCTATGCCGGGCTGGAGTCCGCACCTACCGACGACGAGCGCGCGCGACTCGTGGTGGCCGAGCTGGACAGGACCCGTGCCTGGGAGCGGGGATCGGTGGTGATCGCCCCCACTACAGGGACCGGATGGATCAATCCGCACGCCGCGCAGGCCATCGAACTTCTCTCCGGTGGGGACGTGGCCCTGGTCGGCACCCAGTATTCCTACCTTCCGAGCTGGATCTCGTTCCTCGCCGATCGCGAGAAGGCGGAGACCGCCGGGAAGGCACTCATCGATGCCGTGGTCACCTGGCGTGACTCCCTGCCGTCCGACCGTCAGCGGCCGGCACTCTACGTCTACGGCGAGAGCCTGGGCACCCAGGCCGGCGAGGCCGCCTTCTCCGGACTCCGGGATATCCGCGCCACCGTGGACGGAGTCCTGTGGCTGGGACCACCGCATTCCAATCGGATCTGGAGTTCTCTGGTCGAGCGGCGGGATCCGGGAACGCGGGCGGCCGAACCGGTCTACGCCGACGGTCTACTGGTCCGCTTCTCGGAGGATCCGGCCGAGTTCCGTGGTGACGACACCTCGTGGATCCCACCGCGCGTACTCTATGTCCAGCACGCCACCGACCCCGTGGTGTGGTGGACAACTGATCTGTTGTTCGCGCGGCCGGACTGGCTTGCCGAGCCGCCGGGCAGAGGCCGACACCCGGGGATGCGCTACCTTCCCGTCGTCACCTTCTTCCAGGTCACCGCGGACTTGGGCAACGCCATCGGTGGATCCCAGGGATACGGTCACCTCTACGATCGCCAGATCTTGGACGGGTGGGCCGCCGCCACGGGGCGGCCCGGATGGGACGAGGACGAGTTCGAGCGGTTTGCGCGGCTGCACGCGACCGCAATGGAACACCAGGAGCGCGGCTAGGCATCCCGCCCCCGGCCGGGTGCCCGGCGTCCTACGGTTGACGGCACACACCCGCAGCGAGGAGAAGCCCCCGTGAGTGACCACATCGCCGATTCACACGACGTCATCCGTGTCCGGGGGGCGCGGGAGAACACACTGAAGTCGGTCGACGTCGACCTGCCCAAACGTCGGCTCACCGCGTTCACCGGCGTGTCCGGTTCAGGTAAGAGCTCCCTGGTCTTCGCCACGATCGCCGCCGAGTCCCAGCGGATGATCAACGAGACCTACAGTGCGTTCCTGCAGGGCTTCATGCCCACCCTCGCTCGCCCCGAGGTGGATCTTCTCGACGGTCTCACCACGGCCATCGTGGTGGATCAGGAGCGCATGGGTTCCGACCCCCGGTCGACGGTCGGTACGGCGACCGACACCGGCGCCCTGTTGCGCATCCTGTTCAGCCGGCTCGCGCAGCCGCACATCGGCGGGCCCAAGGCGTACTCGTTCAACGTCGCCTCCGCCAGCGGCGTGGGCACGCTGAAGAAGGCGGACGGCAGCCGGCAGAAGGCGGAGTTCTCCATCACCGGTGGGATGTGCGTGACGTGCGAGGGGCGGGGGTCGGTGTCCGATTTCGACGTCGACGCCCTCGTCGACAGGTCCAGGTCGCTCGCCGAGGGCGCCATCACGGTGCCCGGGTACTCGATGGACGGGTGGTACGGGCGCATCTACGCGGGGTCCGGGTTCTTCGACATGGACAAGCCTGTCCGGGACTTCACCGAGCAGGAGATGCACGATCTGCTCCGGAGGGAGCCGGTCAAGATCAAGGCCGACGGGATCAACGTGACCTTCGAGGGTCTGATCCCGAAGATCCAGAAGTCGATGCTGGCCAAGGATGTCGAGGCGATGCAGCCGCACATCCGGGCGTTCGTCGAGCGGGCGGTGGTGTTCACCACCTGTCCCGACTGCGGGGGTACCCGCCTCAACGAGGGTGCACGGTCCTCCCGGATCGGGGAGCTGAACATCGCCGACGCCTCGGCGATGCAGATCACCGATCTCGCCGAGTGGCTCCGCGGACTCTCCGAGCCTTCTGTCGCCCCACTGCTCGCGGCTCTACAGCACACCCTGGACTCCTTCGTGGAGATCGGACTGGGCTACCTCTCGCTGGACCGTCCGGCCGGCACCCTCTCCGGCGGCGAGTCGCAGCGGGTCAAGATGATCCGACACCTGGGATCGGCACTGACGGACGTGACCTACGTCTTCGACGAGCCCTCGATCGGGTTGCATCCGCACGACATCCAGCGGATGAACGACCTGCTGCTGAGGCTGCGCGACAAGGGGAACACCGTGCTCGTGGTGGAGCACAAGCCGGAGATCATCGCCATCGCCGATCACGTGGTGGACCTGGGGCCCGGCGCGGGGTCCGCGGGGGGCGAGATCTGTTACCAGGGGTCGGTCGCCGGGCTCCGGGAGAGCGGCACCGTCACCGGCCGGCACCTCGACGACCGGGCGTCGCTCAAGGCCGAGGTGCGCACGGCGACCGGCCGCCTCGAGGTGCGGGGCGCGACCGCCCACAATGTCCGCAACGTGGACGTCGACATCCCGCTGGGCGTCTTGTGCGTGGTGACCGGTGTGGCGGGCTCCGGGAAGAGCTCACTCATCCACGGGTCGGTGTCCCCGCGGCCCGGTGTGGTCGCGATAGACCAGACCGCGATCCGCGGTTCCCGCCGCAGCAACCCCGCCACCTACACCGGGCTGCTCGACCCCATCCGGAAAGCCTTCGCCAAGGCCAACGGGGTCAAACCCGCGCTGTTCAGCCCCAACTCCGAGGGCGCGTGCCCCACCTGCAAAGGGGCGGGGGTGATCTACAGCGACCTCGCGCTGATGGCGGGGGTCGCCACGACGTGTGATGACTGCGAGGGGCGGCGTTTCCAGGCCGAGGTACTGGAGTACCGGCTGGGGGAGCGCAACATCGGTGAGGTTCTCGAGATGTCGGTGGCCACGGCCGAGGAGTTCTTCCGCGAGGGACCATCCCGGATCCCGGCCGCGCACACGATCCTGCTCCGGCTCCGCGATGTGGGGTTGGGCTACGTGCGACTCGGACAGCCGTTGACCACACTGTCCGGAGGCGAGCGGCAACGGCTCAAGCTGGCCGCACAGATGGCGGACAAGGCGGAGGTCTACGTGCTCGACGAACCGACCACCGGCCTGCATCTGGCCGACGTCCGGAATCTGCTGGGAATGCTCGACCGGTTGGTCGACGCGGGCAGGTCCGTCGTCGTCATCGAGCACCATCAGGCCGTGATGGCCCACGCCGACTGGATCATCGACCTCGGTCCCGGGGCCGGCCACGGTGGTGGCCGCGTCGTGTTCGAGGGCACGCCCGCCGAGCTCGTGGCGGCCCGATCCACGCTCACCGGTGACCACCTCGCGCAGTACGTGGGGCAGACCACCGGACCCGCCACGAGCTGAGGTCCGCCGTCGCTCAGCCCGCTCGACCGAACCTCTTGTGCAGCGCCTGCTTGCTCACTCCCAGGACGACCCCGATCTCCGCCCAGCTCAAGCCGTGCAGTCGGGCGTGCCTGACGGCCGCGGACTCCTCGCGAGCGAGTGCGGTCTTCGCCTCCGCGATCGCAGCCAGACGCTCGACCGGGTTGGGCGCGTTGTCGTCGTCATCGAAGGTCGTCTCCACATTCCTCACCTCAGTCGTCAACCTACATTGACGACCGCCGAACGTCAACTAGCGTTGACGTTCCGTGCGGGCGGAGTAGGGTCGGAGCCGTGCCCGCCAACCGCTACCCGGAGATCGCGTTCGGCTCCGCCGCGCGCGCCCGGCAGGCGTCGGTAGGTCTCACCCGGCCGCAGGGGGCCGGCGAGTTCAGCCTCGACGGCACCGATTCCGCGCTGATCCGGCGGGCAGACCACTTCGTCCTGTCCAGTGTCACCGAATCCGGATGGCCCTATGCCCAGCACCGCGGCGGTCCCGCAGGGTTCGTCCACGTCCTGACGCCCACGTCGCTGGCGTGGGTGGAGTTCCCCGGCAACCGTCAGTACGTCACGGTGGGCAACGTGGACCACGACGGCCGCGTCTGCCTCCTCTTCGTCGACTACCCCACGCGGTCCCGGCTCAAGGTGTTCGGGCACGCCCGGATCGTCGAGCCGGACCGGGACCCCGAGCTGGTGGATCGCCTGCGGACGATGGGGGAGAGGACCTACACCGGGCATGTCGAGCGGGCGATCATCGTGGACCTGGTCGCCGCCGACGCCAACTGCAGCAAGCACATCACACCCCGCTGGGATCGCGCGTACATCGACGACCTCACCGCGGTCTACCGTCAGCACATCGAGGAGTTGCGGGAAGGGTGAGACGTGGGATCCTTCGACATCAAGCGGGAGCGCAAGGACCTCTACAACGGGAGAGTGGGAAGGTTCGACCTGGTCCAGGTGCCGTCGATGAGGTTCCTCATGGCCGACGGTCGCGGCGACCCCAACACCTGCGCTGACTACGCCACCACGCTCGAGGCGCTGTACACGTGTTCCTACGCCGTGCGGGCGATGGCGAAGGACGATCTGGGGCGCGTCCACACCGTCGGCCCACTCGAGGGACTCTGGTACGCCCGCGATCTCGAGGTGTTCACAGCGCGGAACAAGGACGCGTGGGAATGGACCATGATGATCTGGCAGCCCGACTGGGTCACGGCGGACATGGTGGCCTCCGCCGTGGACAAGGTGACGGCGAGGAAGCCGGCGGTCGCCGTGGACCGGGTCCGACTCGAAGAGTTCGCCGAGGGCCCGGCCGTCCAGACCCTGCACGTCGGACCGTACGACGCGGAGGGGCCGGTCATCGCCCGGATGCACGAGGAGATCATCCCCGGCCGCGGCCTGATCCCCACAGGGCACCACCACGAGATCTATCTCTCCGACGCGCGCAGGACCGATCCGGCCCGACTGCGGACGATCCTGCGCCAACCCGTGGCGACGGCGGGGGAGCACGGTTCAGGTGCGGGTAGAAAGAACTCATGACTGCAACCGACGGGTTCCCCGACGCCTCTTCCGAAGCCGCGAGCACCTTCGTCCGGGCCTCCGGACTCGTCGTCGACGAGGTGACCGCGACGAGCCTGTCGGGACACGCGGACCTGGGCGGCGATCATCTCACCGCGTGGGGGACCGTCCACGGTGGTGTGTACGCCAGCATCGTGGAATCCGCGGGCGGCGCCGGCGCCGGAGCCGCCGTGGCCGACCTCGGCCAGATCGCCGTGGGCGTCCACAATGGCACCGACTTCCTGCGGGCATCGACCGGTGGACGGGTCGAGGTGCGCGCGGAGGCCCTGTTCCAGGGGCGCAGCCAGCAGTTGTGGGATGTGGTGATCAGCCAGACCGAGGGCGGGAAGATCCTGGCCAGGGGCCAGCTCAGGCTACAGAACGTACCGCGGCCGGACGCCGTGTAGCGTGCCTGGTCGCGTCCGGGGCGGCCATCATCAGGCGTCGATCATCGGGCGTCCGCACGACCCAGGGCAGCGACGACACCCCGCGCCAGTCGGCGCAGCTCGACCAGGTCTCCCGGAGGCATGTCGAGCTTCTCCACCAACGCGCACTGGATGCGTCCGGCCTCCTCGCGCAGTGCGCTGCCCGGACCAGTGAGTGAGACGGTGACGCTGCGGGCGTCCCTGCCCGCCCTGCTGCGGGAGACCAGTCCAGCGGCTTCCATCCGCGAGAGCAGAGGGGAGAGGGTGCCGGAGTCGAGGTACATCCGCTCGCCCAGCTGTCGGAGCGTCAGACCGTCCTCCTCCCACAGGGCCAGCAGCACCAGATACTGGGGATAGGTGAGTCCCACCGCGGCCAAGGCCTCCCGATACGCCGCGGTCGACGCCCTGGAAGCGGCATAGAGGGCAAAACAGACCTGCTGGTCGAGACGGAGATCGGCGTCCATGACTCCAGTGTCCCGCACAAGTCGATTGCGCACAATTGAGTTGTGCGCAATACTTTCGCCATGAACCGAACTCCGGGAAACCGCCAGGCCGGACCCGCCGGCATCACGACGACCCGGCGTGGGGGTCGGGCAGCGGAGG
Source organism: Dietzia sp. SYD-A1 (assembly GCF_015356725.1). Lineage (NCBI taxonomy): Bacteria > Bacillati > Actinomycetota > Actinomycetes > Mycobacteriales > Dietziaceae > Dietzia > Dietzia sp. SYD-A1. The sequence continues at coordinate 4,546 of NZ_JADDKI010000055.1, read as the reverse complement.
GGGCCCGCCACGTGGGTCGCTGGACCCTCGGCGCAGGGCTGGCGGGCGCCGGGGTGGGTCACCTGACCACCCTCCGTGAGGAGTTCCAAGCTCAGGTGCCCGGATGGGTTCTCCTGGACCCGGACGTCGTGGTGCTGGCCTCGGGAGTCGTGGAGATCGGGCTGGGCGCGGCGCTCATCCTGGCTCCTATGCGTGTCCGGCCCGCCGTGGGGTGGATCACCGCCGGCTTCTTCGTGGCGATCTTCCCCGGGAACATCTCGCAGTACGTCACCGGCACGGACGCCTTCGGACTGGACTCCGACCGTGCCCGTCTGGTCCGACTGTTCTTCCAACCCCTGTTGGTGGCGTGGGCGCTCTGGTCGCCCGGAGCGTGGCGCGCCTGGCGGAACCGACGCACCTGATCACCGATTTCGCCGACCAGGTCGCCCGCGAAGCCCACAGGAGTCGTCCTGGGGAGCCGGGTCCACTCACGCCGGGGCGGGGGAGAAGAACCTCCAGATCTCGCCGGGAGCGTCGTAGCGGGCCCCGCCGTCTCGTCCCCACCTGCCGGACAGCGTGGGGAAGGAGTGGCCGACGCGATCCACCCTCACCAGACGCACCGCAGCGGGCCCCTCCCACGTGATCGTCTCCGCGTCCCCCTCCCGGGTGACCGTCGGGGTGGCGCCGCCGGCGAGGATCCCGTTGTACCGGGCGAACCACTCCGCACCCTCCACGGCGGACATGACCTCGCCCCGGGAAGCCGCGGTGAGTCCCGATCCCACGCGGACCTCACCACCATCGATCGGGTTGATGGGATCCTGTCGCCCCTGCACGAACATGATGGGGACCGGGTCACCCTGCACCTCGCAACCGAGATTGTCCGCGGTCGGGGGATTGGCGGCCACGGCCGCGACCCCGTCGACCAGGTCCGGCGCCTCGAGGGCCAGGCGCATGGCCATGTGACCACCGGAGGAGAATCCCACCGCGTAGACAGGACCGGTCGACCCCACCGACTCGGCAGCCTGTCGCATGAGACCCAGATCGTCGAGGTCCTCGTCCTTGGCGGGCCAGTCTCCCTCGACGCGGCACTCGTTCCAGTTGTTCTGGTGACCGTCGACGTAGACCACCGCGAACCCCTCCTCGTCGGCCAGTTGCTCGAGATCGGGTCCGATCCCGTTGCGGATCCCCGAAGCGGTGTCCCCGGTCCCGTGAATGACCAGGAGGGCGGGGGCCGAGGGATCACTCACCGCGGCCGGCGGACGGTAGACCGTCCACGTCCGGGTCCGCTCGTCCAGCACCGTCGAGTGGCTGGTGAGATTCTGCGACGCGTCCGCCGGGATCGAGGCGGACGGGTCGCGATCGACGGTCCTCGACGCGCAGGCGGCAGTCGTCGTAGCGAGGGCGAGGCACGCCAGAGCCCTGGCCGTTCGGGGGAACACCGAGTGGGTCATCTCTCGAGTGTGCGTGATCTGCCGTTGGCCCGGCCCCCTGGCCGGCCCTGAGTAGACTCTCACCCCATGCGTATCGATGAGTACCGTCGCCACGACGCCCTCGGCCTGGCCGCCCTGGTCCGGTCCGGGGAGGTGACGGCGGGCGAGTTGCTCGAGGTCGCGGTGCAGCAGGCGGACACCGTCAACCCGCACCTCAACGCCATCATCAACCGGATGGACGCCCGGGCCCGCGACCGGGCGACGGAGTCGCTCGACGGACCCTTCGCCGGAGTTCCCTTCCTCATCAAGGATCTGGGCCAGGACTACCGGGGGGTGCCGACCAGCGGCGGATCGCGGCCCCTGTCCCACATTCCGGCGGCCGAGCACTCGACAGTGGTCCAGCGCTGGCTCGACGCGGGACTCGTCATCTTCGGCAAGACCAACACCCCCGAGTTCGGGGCGAAGGGAATCACCGAACCGGACCTTTTCGGGCCCGCCCGCAACCCGTGGGACACCACCAGGACGCCCGGCGGCTCCTCGGGAGGGTCGGCCGCCGCTGTGGCGGCCGGTGTCGTTCCCGTGGCCGGGGCCAGCGATGGCGGTGGCTCCATCCGCATCCCGGCCGCGTGCTGCGGCCTCGTGGGGCTCAAGCCGGGCCGGGGCCTGGTGCCGATGGGGCCGATGATCGGCGAGGCGATGCACGGTGCGGCGACGCACGGCGTGATCTCGCGCTCCGTCCGCGATTCCGCGGCGATGCTGGATGTCCTGGCCGGTGGCGAGCCGAGCGGACCCTACGTCCCCGGGATGCCCACCGAGGACTTCCTCTCGCAGGTCGGTAGGGAACCGGGTCGGCTGCGGATCGGCGTGTGCACCGCATCCTCGATCAACTCCGACCCCCATCCGGAGGCCTCGGCATCGGTCGAGGCGACCGCACGCACGCTCTCCGATCTGGGCCATGACGTCGAGATGCTCGACGAACAGCCGATCGACGACCTGGCGCTGGCGCGCGACTTCCTCACCACCTGGTTCGTGGTGCTGGCGTGGCAGGTCGACGACGTCAAGCGGCGCACCGGATGCCGGGACGGTGACTTCGAGTTGGACACGCAGATCATGGCGGCCCTGGGCCGAGCACACAGCAGCGTCGACTACGTCGGCACGGTGATGCGCCGACACGAGCACGTGCGGAGATTGTCCGCGTACTTCGAGGGGTACGACCTGCTGGTCACGCCCACGTTGGCAGACCTGCCCCCGCACGTCGGGGCACTGGACACACCACGACCCGCACACCGTGCTGCGACAGTGCTCCTCAGGACCCGGACGGCCGGCCTGCTGCGGTACTCGGGGCTCGTGGAGTCGATGATCAACAACAACCTCAATTGGATCCCGTACACCCAGCTGGCCAACCTCACCGGGCGACCGGCGATCTCGCTACCTCTGCACCGGACCGCTGAGGGCGTGCCGATGGGGGTGCAGTTCATCTCACCACTGGGAGGTGAATCCATGCTCCTGCGCCTCGCCGGACAACTCGAGCAGGCGGTGCCGTGGGATCACCTGCGGGCTCCGGATCTCGCGTCAGGCGGAGCCCCGACGAGTCTCTGAACGTCAGAACCACTCTGGAATCCGGCGACCGCGCGGGCGGACCGTACCGAACACGGAGCCTCTGAGGCGAGGAGTCGGTGCGTCCCGCGAGCCGGCACGTGCTGCAGACACCTGCCTGTCGACAAACCAGCGACGTTCGCTCAGGCGCCCTGAGCCGCTGGCACGATCACCGCATCACCCTCGGACCAGCCCGGGCCGTGCCGAAGCGTCAGGTCGCGACCGTACACACGTTCGCCACAGGCACCACACGCGAGATGCGCGTCGAGGACGTGGCCACACGACTCGTGAACCGCTTCGACCGGGGCACCGTTCGGGGCCGCCCAGCGGTCGCCCCACTGTCGAAGCATCTGGAGTGCCGGCCACAGGTCGCGCCCCTTGTCCGTCAGAACGTACTCATGGCGCAGCGGCCGATTCTGATAGGGCACCTGCTCCATCAAGCCATGCTCGACAAGAGTCTCGAGCCGTTGAGCCAAAACGTTGCGAGCGATCCCGAGACGGCCCTGGAACTGCTCGAAGCGCCGCACTCCCATCAAGGCATCACGGAGCACGAGCGGGGTCCACCAGTCTCCGATCACCTCGAGAGTCTGGGCGATCGAGCAGTTCATGTCGGCAAAGCTCGTGCGACGCATGCAGCGATACTAGTGCGTTGCATGAAAGAACGCACTTGCTGTACCCTCAGTTGCATGAAGCAACTGTCGGCCTGGCGGGCACTTTCGGGCCCACCCAGCACAGGGCAGGCCACAGGGTGAATCCCCCCGGCGACACCACCATCGCCGGCGCGCTAGGCGGCGACCGCTCTGACGTGCGGGCCCTTTTCGGCTTCGGGGGAGTGCACGGCGGACTGCTCGCCGCCGCCCTCCTGCGCGCCGCCCGCGGCCCCGGACCGTCGGATCGACTGCCGGTGGAGACGACGACGTACTTCCTGAGGCCCGTGCTCGCCATGCCCGACCTGGAGCGACTCGCAGTCCGGGAAGGAGGAAGGACTACGATCACCTCGGCGTCGGCCACCGTCGACGGCACCCTCGCCGCAACCTCAACAACGGTGTCGTCGACCGCACGGGAACCTTCCACACCCGTTGTGAGCACCGTCGCGCCGGATATCACGCCGCTCGACCTCGCTGAACGATTCGTCATCCCGCCGGAGTTCGTGCCGATCTCCACCAAGATGGAGATCCGGCCTGCTACACCCGGTTTGCCGTACTCGGGCGCGACCGTTCCGGAACTGTGCGCCTGGATCCGCCTGACCGAATCGGTACACGACCCGTTCGAGCGCATCCTAATTCTCGCGGACGCGCTCGCACCGTCGTACGCCGCGATACTCACCGACCTCCGGATGGCACCCTCCGTGCGAATGACCGTGCGATTCACCCCGGCCGTTGCCAGACTGCCGTTCGACTGGGTGCTGGTGCGCGCCACGACCGCTGAGGCCGGGACCGACGGCTGGCTCGGAGAACACGTGACGATCTGGGCGCCCGATGGAGAGTTGCTAGTGGTCCGCATTTGAAGTGTTGTTACGGTTGGCTTTCGCGAGGACTTCC
>NZ_JADDKI010000546.1:0-4582 GCF_015356725.1 Dietzia sp. SYD-A1 | reverse complement strand
GCCCGACGGAGCCGGCGGATGGTCGCTGTCCGCCCGGGTCCGCACCGCCCACCTCGCCGACCTCGCAGGCGCTCCCGCGCTCGCCGTGGTCCCGGAGGGCGCAGCGTCGGGCGATCTCGTCGAGATCATCGACTGGATCTGAGGTGGGGTACACGACATCGCCGTGGCGTTCGATCTCGCCGCGGTTGCCTCGGCGCTCGCCGCGTACACCGGACACCGTGGGTGGGTCACCGATCCCCGCAAGGGCTACCGGGTGCCTGACCGGGTCCGCAATGATCCCGTGCTGACCCATAGGGCGAACCGACTGGTGGCGACGTGGTGCCTGCTCGCCGCCGGGTTGGCGTCGGCACCGGTGATCGCGGTGGTTCCCGCGCTGATGTCCGAGTTCCGGTTGGACTCCACCACCGGCTTCCTCGCCGTCGCCGCCGCATACGCGCTGGTGGTGGGCGCGATCGCTCGGTACCCCTTCGCCCGGATACAGCACCTGTAGGACGGGCGCAGCCGGACGCTCCAGGACGGGCTGACGACCGGGTCGTGTTAACGTCTGATCGCCAGCATGACCCCCTGGGGTCGCGGGAACCCGGTGTGACTCCGGGACTGACGCGCAGCGGTATGGGTGATGGCGGGGCACGATGCCACTGGATCGCAGGATCTGGGAAGGCGCCCCGTCCAGGTGATCCCGAGTCCGAATACCGGCTGGCCCTCGCGGTCCCCACCGCCAGGTCATGATCGGGCTTCGCGTTCCAGGCCCGCGACCTCGGAGTACACCCATGCGCAAATCAGGCCTGATCGCCCTCGTCGGCGCCGCCGCCCTCGTCCTGACCTCCTGCACCGCCGATGACCCGGCCGCCACCGCCGGCCCCGCGGTCGGCCCGATCGAGAACTGCGGACAGGAGGTGACCGTCGACTCCGCTCCCGAGCGGATCGTCTCGCTCAACCAGAGCTCGACGGAGATCCTGCTCGCCCTGGGCCTCGCCGACCGGATGGTGGGCACCGCCACCTGGACCGACCCCGTTCTGGACGAGTTCGCCGAGGCCAACGCCGGCATCCCGCGACTGGCCGACAACGCGCCGTCGATGGAGTCCGTCCTCGACGTGGAACCGGACTTCGTCACCGCCTCGTTCGGCAGCACGCTCAGCGAGGGCGGCGTCGCGACCCGCGAGCAGTTCCATGAGCTGGGCGTGGGCACCTACCTCTCCCCCGCCGACTGCGTCGGCAAGATCTCCGATTCCGGGGACGGGGTGCGAGAGCAACCGTTCACCCCGGATCTGCTCTACCGGGAGATCACCGAACTCGCGCAGATCTTCCAGGTCGAGGAGGCCGGAGAACGACTCGTGACGGACCTGCAGGGCCGGCTCGACCGGGCACACGAGGACGTGGACGCGACCGGGGTCTCGGCGATGTTCTGGTTCGCCAACTCCGAATCCCCGTACCTGGCCGGCTGCTGCGGTGCCCCCGGACTGATCTCGACGACCCTCGGTCTGAAGAACGTGTTCGACGACACCACCCAGGAGTGGCCCCAGATCAACTGGGAGGTGGTGGCCGAGCGCGATCCCGACGTCATCGTCCTCGGCGACCTGACCCGCCGGAGCCAGACCGCCGAGACCGGGGCCGCCAAGATCGCCTACCTGGAATCGAATCCGGTGACCCGGGAGATGTCGGCGGTCCGCGAGAAGCGGTTCATCGAGCTCACGGGCGCAGAGATGAACCCCTCCCTCCGCACGGTCTACGGCGTCGAGACCGTCGCCGCGGGCCTCGACGACCTCGGGCTGGTCGGTGAGCACGATCCATCGAACTGACCTGCTGCCCAGTGCCCCGCCGGTTCGCAACACCAGACAGGCTCCTCTCCGGCGCCCCGCCGCCCTGGGCATCCTCTGGATCGCCGGCGTCGCCGTCCTGCTGGTCTCCACGGCGCTGGTCCTGACGATCGGTCCCTCGGGTCTGACGGCCGGCGACGTCGTGCAGTCCGCCCTGGCGCGGCTCTCCGGCACCGAGTCGGGGCTGACGCGCATCCAGGAGGGGATCATCTGGAACCTCCGGTTGCCCAGAACCCTCATGGCGGCACTGGCCGGCGCGGGGCTCGCCCTGTGCGGGGTGATCCTGCAGTCCCTGCTCCGCAACCCTCTGGCCGACCCGTACATCCTCGGAATCTCCTCCGGCGCCTCGACGGGCGCGGTGCTCATCGTGGTGCTCGGTGTGGGGGCGGGGGCGGTCGGTCTCACCACGGGCGCGTTCGTCGGGGCGCTGACCGCCTTCGGGTTCGTCCTGCTGTTGGCCTTCGCCTCCGGCGGAACCACCGACCGGGTGGTGCTCGCCGGGGTCGCCGCCACCCAGCTGTTCTCGGCCGTGACCTCGTTCGTCGTCTATACCGCGGCCGACGCCGAACAGACCCGCGGTGTGTTGTTCTGGCTGCTGGGCTCGCTGTCCTCCGTCCGGTGGTCGGACGTGGCCGCGTGCGGCGTCGTCGTGCTCGCCGGTCTGCTGGTGTGTCTCCTGCACACCTCCAGCCTCGACGCCTTCACCTTCGGCCAGGACGCGGCGGCCGCCCTCGGTGTGGACGTGGCCCGCACCCGGCTCGTGCTCATGGTGGTCACCGCACTCATCACCGCGGTCATCGTCAGCACCTGTGGTGCGATCGGGTTCGTGGGTCTGGTGCTGCCGCACGCCGCCCGGGCGGTGGTCGGCATGCGGCACCGCGTCCTGGTGCCGACGGCGGCGTTGATGGGAGCGGTCTTCGTGGTCTGGATCGACGCCGCCGCCCGGACGGTCCTCGCGCCGCAGGAACTGCCGATCGGAGTGGCCACCGCTCTGATCGGCGTGCCGGCGTTCGTGGTCCTCCTCCTCCGCAAGGGCAGGGCCCGATGACGACCGGGCCCCCAGAGGGGCAGGGGGCGGCGACCCTCGAAGCCCAGGGCGTGTCGTGGTCCGTCCGCGGTCGGCCTATCCTGAGAGATCTCTCCCTGGCACCGGAGCCCGGGACGATGGTGGGGGTCCTCGGCCCCAACGGCTCGGGCAAGTCCACCCTGCTGCGCGTCATGACGGGCCTGCTGCGGCCCTCGACCGGTCGCGTCCTGTTCGACGGCACGGACATCCGGCGCCTGCCCCGCAGGCGGGTCGCCCGGCACGTGGCCTTTGTCGAGCAGGAGGTGTCCACCGACCAGAACCCGACGGTGCGGGACGTGATCGAGCTCGGTCGCATCCCGCACCGCGCCGCGTGGTCGGGCCCCCGCACGCAGGACGAGGAGGCCGTACTCCGCGCCGCCGCCACCACCGCCCTCACCGATCGTCTCGACCAGCGGTACGCCACCCTCTCGGGCGGCGAGCGGCAGCGGGTGCAGATCGCGCGGGCGCTGGCTCAGGAACCGGACGTCCTCGTGCTCGACGAGCCGACCAACCACCTCGACATCCGCCATCAACTCGACCTCCTGGCCCTGGTCAGGGGCACCGGGGCGACGGTGGTGGCGGCGCTGCACGACCTCAACCTCGCGGCCAGCTTCTGCGACCGGCTCGAGGTCCTGTCCGGGGGGCGCCTGGTGACCGGGGGCCGCCCGTCGGAGGTGCTCACACCAGCGCTGATACAGACGGTGTACGGGGTCCGCGCGGAGGTGCTCCACGACGGACCCGCGGTGCACGTGCGCTATCTCGCCCGCTGACCCACGGGAGCCTGGGCGTGAACCGCGGGCGCAGGTCCGCGATCCCCGACCGAGGGGCGCAGCTGTTCAGCGCTTGCGGTTGCGGAGCTTCTCCGCGAATTCGCGGGCCTTGCGCTGGTTCTCCGGCTTGGACGCCTCCCGCCTGACCACTTCGACGGCCTTGAGCGCGACTCCGGTCTTCAATGCGTTTCTCAGGAACGCCATCGGGTACCTCCATCATCGGGGAGCGCCAGTGTAGGCACCCTGTCAGCCGGCCGCGACCGGGCGGCGCAGCAGGTAGACGTCCATCACCCAGCCGTGCTCCGTGCGCAACCGCTCGCGCGCGTTCCGGATCTCGGGCAAGACATCGCCGACCCCGCCCGAGATCAGGCACTCCCCCCGGTCACCGAGGTTGCCGCCCCACCAGATGTGCCAGTCCGCCAGGTGATCGAGAGGCAGGCCGACGTTGAGCATCACCACCACGTTGTCCGCGCCGCCGGCGACGACCTCCGCCAGACGACGGCCAGTGGTCACGGTGACCGTCCCGCCGATCTCGTGCAGGACCAGCCGGTGACGCGCGGCCAACACCTGTAGAGCGGAAATGCCCGGGACCACCTCCACGTCAAAGTCGAGCCGGCCACGGGCGAGGATCCGGTCGACGATCCGCAGCGTGGAGTCGTAGAAGGCCGGATCACCCCACACCGGCACCGCCACGTCGCCGGGCCGGTCCGCCAACACCCTCTCCCACGCCAGGGAACGGGCCTCGTGCCAGTCCAGGACCACGCCGCGGTACCCGTCCTGTGAGGAGGTCGACGACGACGAGCGGTCTCGTTCCGGATCAGCGACTCCCACCAGCTCGACGCCCGGCGCGTGCCGGGCGAGCAACCGCCGACGGAGGTCGACCAGCGGGTCGCCCGGGCCCTTGACGGCAGCGAGCGCATACTCGGACG
>NZ_JADDKI010000545.1:0-1940 GCF_015356725.1 Dietzia sp. SYD-A1 | reverse complement strand
CCCTGCGCGTGGGCGTCATGGCCACCCTCGCCGCAGTCGCCCACGCGCAGGGGATCCCCGATCACCTGCACGAGGAGATCCGCCTGGCCTACACCGACACCGACGGCGACGGCGAGCGCGCGGACCGCTACCCGCCCGGACCGGAATCCCACTACGCCGAGATCGACAGCGTCATCCTCGAGGCGTTCCCGGGCCGCGAGAGGACCGACCTCGTCGTGGCCAGCACCGCCGACGCCTTCCTGGCCTACCACCCGTACCTGGCCTACCAGGCGGTGACCTCCCACTACGCCAACCCGCTCGGCCGGTACGCCGAACGCAACGAGACGATGATCGGCTGGGAGGACGCCACGAGCGCGGACGAGTTGTACGCGATGATGACCGACACGCCCTGGAGACGCCCGGACGCCGTGGTCGCCCGCCCGTCGGGTTCCGGGTACACCCTGCGCCTGGCCGAGGACACCTACCCCAACGACCCCAACGTCCGCCGGTTCGGCGTCACCATCCCCTCGGAGGCCGTGACCGGACCCCACTTCGAGGTCCACGACGTGGGTCCGTTCGCCGTGATCGTGGTGCGATGAGGTGACCACACCGTGACGACGAGCGACGGGAGCCCCCTCGGGTTGCACCCGTACCCGGGGATCGACCGCGACCGTCGCATGGCCGTCATCACCGGCTTCCTCGGCGCGTTCCTGGCGATCCTCGCCGGTCTCCTGCCTGTCCACCAGGACACCACCGAGGTGCGCTGGACCGCCGGACCCGACTACGCCTCCGTCACCGCCCCCCTGGTCTCCGGGAGGCCGCTCGACCTGACCATCACCGCCCCCTGCGGCCCGCTGGCCGAGGTCCCCGACGACACGATCGTGTTCTCGACCCTGCCCGACGGCGCCCCGGGCCGGATCTCCGACGGTCTGGTGGTGCAACGTTCCACGGACGCCGCGGGCGACCCCGCGATCGAGGTGGCGGTCAGGAACACGCCCCTGCTCTCGGTCCCGCTGTCCGCCCTCCGGGACCCGGACTGCGGGTCCCTGCGGGTACGGGCCGAGGTCGGGATCCTGGTCGCCGAGCTGACCGGACTGTCCGACGACGAGGGTGCGGACGGGGGCGCCGCGGAGAACGGGCAGCCGAACGGGGAGGCGGACGGTGAGGACCCGGTCCGCGCGGCCGTCCCCGGGACCATGCGCCCGCAGGTCACGGGGATCTTCACGGACCTGACGCCCGCCTCGGCGCCGGAGGGGCTGGACTCGTCGACGGTGGAGATCACCGTCGACTCCCGGTACTCGTCCAGTCCCACCGCGCTCAAGCTGGCGATGATGGCGCTGGGCGTCCTGGCCACACTCGCCTCGGTGGTGTTCCTGCACCGCCTCGACGGGATCGACGGCCGGTCCGACCGTCGGTTCGTCCCCCGCTCGTGGACCCGGTTGTCGGCCGTGGACGGCGTGGTGGTGGGAGTCCTGGGGTTCTGGCATCTCGTCGGTGCCAACACCTCCGACGACGGCTACCTGCTCACCATGGCCCGCTCGGCCGGGCCCAGCGGCTACATGGCCAACTATTACCGCTGGCTCGGCTCCCCCGAGTCCCCCGTGGGGTGGTACTACGAGATCCTCCGGGTGTTCGCCGAGGTGTCGACGGCGAGCCCGTGGATGCGCCTGCCCACCCTGGCGTGCGGAATCCTGGCCTGGTTGATCATCAGCCGGGAGGTGGTCCCGCGCCTGGGCCGGCTCGCCCGAACCTGGCACCGGCCACGGTGGACGGGCGCCGCGCTGTTCCTGGCCTTCTGGATGGCGTTCAACAACGGGCTGCGTCCCGAGCCCGTGATCGCACTGGGCGCCCTGCTCACCTGGTCGCTCGTGGAGCGGTCCATCGCGACGCGCAGGCTCGTCCCGGGCGTCGCGATGGACCGCTCCACGAGCGACCAGGTGAGCAGGGCGCCCAGTGCGATC
>NZ_JADDKI010000544.1:0-10028 GCF_015356725.1 Dietzia sp. SYD-A1 | reverse complement strand
GCCGTACGCTGGCGCCTGCTGATCCACGCCGCCACCCGGCCGGGGCTCGTCGGGGCACCACCCGGGCGGCGGGGCCGCACCAGCGAGTATCCGATCGGGGCGAGCAGGGCCACGGCCAGGAGCCGCGCGACATCCTCACCGGGAGCCAGGAACACCCGGACCCCCGCCCCGAGAACGACGCCGGGGACGGTGCCGGCGAGCAGGCGCACCATCAGCTCCCGCGAGCCCGTGAACGACCCGCGCCGGTGGAATTTCCACAGGGCTCCGGGCGCGGAGACGATGTTGTAGAGGAGGTTGGTGGGCGTCACCTGCGGGCTCGAGACCGACAGGAACTGGAGCTGCACCGGCAGCAGGAACACCGCGCCGGAGACGCCGACCGGGGTGGTCAGGGTCGCTATCACCAGGCCGGCGACGAAGGCGACCAGCAGGTCTGCCACGTGGTGGGTCAACCCCGGACGTGCACGACGTCCCGCACCGGGGCCGCCGCCGGCTCCCGCAGCACGTCGGCACCCGGGTGGGCGCGGACCCACACCCGGTCCCCGGCTCCGATCCCGGTCGCGGTGGCCTCGGTGCGGGTGAGCTGCCCGTGGACCCGCTCCGCGCCGGGCGCGTCGTCGAGCTCCACCTCGTAGCGGATCTCGAACCCGACCCGCCTCCAGCGGACGACCCGCCCGGGCACGCCACCGGACTCGGGGCCGCGGGACACCAGCACGTCATGCGGACGCAGGAGGACCCCTCCCAGCCTGGTGACGGGACCCAGGAAACCGAAGACGAACTCGTTGGCCGGGTGGTCGTACAGCTGTTCCGGAGTGCCGATCTGCTCGACCCGGCCGTGGTTGATCACCACGATGGTGTCAGCCACTTCGAGGGCCTCCTCCTGATCGTGGGTGACGAACACCGAGGTGACGTGTACCTCGTCGTGGAGCCGGCGCAGCCAGTCGCGCAGTTCTTTGCGGACCTTGGCGTCCAGCGCCCCGAACGGTTCGTCGAGCAGCAGGACACTGGGTTCGATCGCCAGTGCCCGGGCCAACGCCATCCTCTGGCGTTGTCCGCCGGAGAGCTGGGCCGGGAGCCGGTCGCCGAACTGGGCGAGCTGGACCAGGTGCAGCAACTCGTCGACGCGCCGCCGGATTTCCGGCTTCGGGACCTTGCGGATCTCCAGCCCGAAGGCCACGTTCCTGGCCACCGTCAGGTGCTTGAAGGCGGCGTAGTGCTGGAACACGAAGCCGACGTTCCGCTTCTGTGCCGGCACGTGGGTGGTGTCTCGGCCGTCGATCTCGACCGTGCCACGGTCCGCGTTCTCCAGACCGCCGAGGATCTGCAGCAGCGTGGTCTTGCCCGAGCCGGATGGTCCGAGCAACGCGGTGAGCCCGCCGGAGGGTACGGAGAGGGTGACGTCGTCGAGTGCGACGAAGTCCCCGTACCGCTTGCTGACGCCTGAGATCTCAATCCCCACTGGGGCCCTCTTTCGGTCGAAGGATCATGACGATCACCAGTGCCGCCACGGCGATGAGTGCGAGCAGGAAGCCGATGGCGTACGAGCTTCCCGTATCGAAGCCCTGGTGGAGCCGCTGCACGGCGATCGTCGCCGTTTCGGTGCGGTTGACGATGCCGCCGGAGACGATCAGCACCGCGCCGAACTCCCCGATCGCGCGGGCGAAGGTGAGCACCACGCCGTACGCGACGGCCCACTTGATCGCCGGCAGGGTGATCCGCCACAGGACCTGCCGCCCCGAGGCCCCCAGGCTGCGCGCGGCGGTCTCCTGGTCGTCGCCGATCTCCCGGAGTACGGGCACCACGGCGCGCAGGACGAGTGGCAGGGAGACGAAGGTGACGGCCAGGACGATGCCGGTGTAGGAGAAGACCACCGAGATGCCGATCTCGGCCAGCGGTCGGCCGAGCCACCCGTGCGCGGGACCGTAGGCCAACAGCAACGCCAGGCCCACGATGATCGGCGAGACGGACACCGGCAGGTCCATGAAGGAGCTCAGCAGTCGCTTCCCGGGGAACTCGTGACGCACCAGCAGGATCCCCAGGGTGATCCCGAAGACCGTGTTGAGCGCCACCGCCCACAGTGCACTGGACAGGGTGATGAGCAGGGCGTGCTGCACGGAGGGATTCTGCAGCGCGGAGACCAGGTGGTTGGAGCCGTCGAAGAAGGTCCGCTGGACGATCATCAGCAGCGGCCAGCCGACCAGGAGGAAGAGATAGGTGACGACGACGGCGAGGCGGACACCCGCCCACGGCGACACCGGCCGGAGCCGACGAACGGGCACAGCGGTCGGGTCGTCGATACCCGCGGTCGGGGTGGACGGTCTCTGATCGGTCCGCTCAGCCATGGCGCGCCACCCTCCGTGAGATGACATCGAGGATCGCGATGGCCAGGAGCGCCACAGCGAGCAGGACCACCGCGACAGTGGCGGCGGCGGCCACGTTGTCTATCTCGATGTAGCTCTGGATGCGGATCGGCGCGCCCTCGGAGATGTTGGGTCGGTTACCGGTGAACAGCACCAACGCTCCGAACTCCCCGACCCCCCGCGCGAAGGACAGGGTGGCCCCGGCGGCGATGGCCGGCGTCAGGGTGGGCAGGACGATGCGACGGAACGTCTCGGCCCGGGACGCACCGAGGGACCGGGCGGCCTGCTCCACCTGCGGGTCGAGCTCGAGCAGGACCGGCTCCACGGTGCGCACCACGAAGGGCAGAGTCACGAACAACACCGCCAGGAAGACCGAGTACGGGGTCCCCGCGATGGTCAGGCCCAGCGGACTGTTCGGCCCGTAGAGGCTCAACAGCACCAACCCGGCGACCAGGGAGGGCAGGGCGAAGGGGATGTCGATCACCAACTCGATCACCCGCTTGCCGGGGAACCTGTCGCGGACCAGGACCCAGGCGATCAAGGTGCCCACCACCATGTTGACCCCCGTCGCTGCGAGTGCGGAGAACAGGGTCAGGCGGATGGCGTTGGCGGTCTGGACGTTGGTCAGGGTGCTCCGGAAGGTCTCCCAACCCCCCTCAGCGGCGGAGATCACGACCAGGGCCAGCGGGATGAGCACCAGCAGGCTGAACCACAGCACCGACACGCCCAGCGCGACGCCGGCCGGTCGGGTGAGGGTGGTGCGCGCGGCGCGCCACCGCCTCCGGGGGGCAGACCCCGGAGGCGGTGGCGCCGGAGTGGTCGTCGGTGTGAGGACGGTGGCCATCGTCAGTTCAGACCGGAACTCTGGATGATCCGGGTGATGATCCCGTCGTCGTCGAAGTAGGTGTCGACGACCTGCGTCCACCCGTCGAAGTCACCATCGACCGTGTAGAGCTCGGTGATCTCCGGGAACGGGTCCGCGGGATCCGTCGCGCCGTCGACCTGACCGATCTCCACCTGGTCCGCCAGGTGACGCAGGGGACGGAAACCGTACTGCGCGTAGATCGCCTGACCCTCCGGGCTCAGGGCGTAATCCAGGAACGCCTGCGCGGTCCCCGGCGCGGAGACGGTGACGGCCGCCGGGTTCTCGATGAGAAGGTTTCGGTCCGGGACGATGTACTCGTACTCCTCACCCTGCTGTCTGCCGAGGATCGCCTCGTTCTCATACGAGATCAGGACGTCTCCGGTGCCGTCGAGGAACGCCGTGGTGGCATCGCGGCCCGAACCGGGGAACGCGGCGACGTTGCCGATCACGGACTCGACGAACTTCGCGGCCTCCTCCTCCGTCCCGCCCTTCTGCAGTACGGACGCCCACGCCGCGAGAATGTTCCACCGCGCGGCGCCCGAGGATCCGGGGTTGGGGGTGACGATCTCGACGTCCTCGCGGGCCAGGTCCTCCCAGTCGGTGATGTTCTTCGGGTTACCCTCGCGCACCACCAGCACCACGACGGAGTCGGTGAGGAATCCGTTGTGTGGCCCTGAGTTCCATTCCTGGTCGACCAGCCCGGCGTCGACGAGCCGGGTGACATCGGGTTCCACGGAGAAGTGGACGACGTCGGCGGGCTGGCCGTTGGCCACGGCCCGCGACTGGTCGCCCGATGCGCCGTAGGAGGTGAGCCAGGAGACTCCCTCGCCGTCCGGGGTCTCGGCGAACGCCTCCTGCACCGCGGCGTTGCCCTCTGCGGGCACGGCGAAGCCGACGATCGAGAGTTCGTCCCCGGACGCCGTCCCCCCACAGCCCGCGACGAGCGCGGCGGTCAACCCCACGCCCAGGAAGCCGATACCCAGCCTCGAGAGGGTTCGTCTGTTGCTCATGTCGTGTCCACTTTCGCCGGTGTTGCCGGTCGGCAACAGAAGAGAAAGCTAACGACTCTGCGTGCGAAGGCTGAACTGTTTTGTTCACCGTGACGCAAACCGCGCGGGCGGGAGCCACAGGTGGCGCGCGTGGACCACGGGCGGTCCGGTTACCCTCGTGAGCATGTCGAACCCTCGGTGGGACCGGGCGCGCGCGTCCGCGGCCCGGATCGCAGCGGGTGCCCGCGACGTCAACAGACACCCCTCCGCCGTGGAGGCGTTGCGCCGGATCCGACGGGCCCTGCCCGGCGACTCGGGGTTCGGGGATCCGCTCTCGGCCGCGGGCCGGGACAGCGCGGGCACGATCGCGCGCGTGGCCGGCAGCCTGTTCGACGAGCGACCCACCGCCTCGCGGGAGTTGTCCCTGGGCGGGCTCCAGGTATGGCACGCGCTGACCCAACGATCCGGCAGGAGCGGCAGCGGGAGCGAGGTGACCATCGTGTTCACCGACCTCGTGGGGTTTTCCAACTGGGCCATGCGGGCGGGGGACGAGGATGCTCTACGCCTGTTGAGAGAGGTCGCGTCTGCCACCGAGCCGCAGGTGAAAGCCCACCGCGGGCACGTGGTCAAGCGCCTTGGGGACGGGCTCATGGCCGTGTTCCCGTCCCCACAGCTGGCCTTCGACGCGGTCGTGGCCTGCTCCGAAGGGCTCGACCCGGTGGAGGTCGCCGGCATGCGGCCCCGCATCCGGGCCGGCATCCACACCGGCACCCCACGTCTGATCGGTGGCGACTACCTCGGCGTGGACGTCAACATCGCCGCCAGGCTGGCCGAGAAGGCGGGTGCCGACGAGATCCTGGTCAGCGAGACCACCCTCCCCGGGCTGGACGAGTCCAGGGTGTCGGCGCGCCGCAAGCGGAGTTTCCCGCTCGCCCGGGCCAAGGGGATCCCCGAGGAGGTCGCCGTCTACACCGCGGTCCCGCGCCAACGTTGAGCCCCCGCTCCCGAGCCACCGCTATCCGGCTGATCCGGGCCACCTTCCGGTGATCAACTCGGTCATCTCGGTCACCCAGGTGTCGTCGAGTGCGGCGTCCCGGCGCACGAGGATGCGGAAGATCGCGGTGCCGGCCACCACCTCGGCCAGCATGGGCAGCTGGTCACCACCGCGGCGCCCCTGTCCGAACCGCGACTCGAACGCGGTCAGGTTCCCGGCCAGCCGGGCGATCATCTGGTCGTGGAGCTCGGGGTCGGCGACGGTGTCGGCGATCAGACCCGGTAGCGCGACCCGCACCTCGGGCCTGTCGAACAGGTCCCGGATCGTCTCGACGAGGACCCTAATGTCGTCGCGGAGATCACCGGAGCCGCCCGGCGCGGGTATCGCCTCCGCGTCCAGGACCGCCTCGTGGACGAGCTGCGCCTTGCCCGACCATCGCCGGTAGATGGACGCGGTGGTGGTTCCCGCGCGCGCGGCGATCGCCGAGAGCGACAGCGCGGGGTAGCCCGTCTCGCAGATCAGCTCCCTGGTGGCGGCGATGACCGCGGCGTCGATCCGGCCGTCGCGAGGGCGCCCGGCACCTGGGCGACCCCCGGCGGACTTGGCCGATTCCCCACCAACCGCGCGCGCGTCTGCTGTCATGAACCCACCATAGTTCCAATGCAGTGTGCATCGTATTGTAGGGAGAGCCCCGTGACCCTCAGCCCGCTCGACGAGTACCCGATCCACCAGACGCACGCGCCGGTGAACTGGCCGGCCACGTCCGACCGGAACTTCTACGATCGGTCCTACTTCAACGTGCTCGACCGCGAGGGCCGATTCATGGCGCTCACCGGCATCGGCTACTACCCGCGACTCGGCGTCAAGGACGCCTACGTCGTGGTCCGCCGGGGTGATACGCAGACCGCGGTGCACCTCAGCGACGCGATCGACGACGACCGCCTCACGCCTCACGTCGGCGGGTACCGGCTCGAGGTGATCGAGCCGCTCCGGGAACTGCGGCTCACTCTGGAGCCGACCGAGGGCATCGCCGCCGACCTCACCTGGCGGGGCCTGTTCCCCGCAGCCATGGAGGAACCGCACTCGATGCTCACCGACCGCCGGGTCACCCTCCAGGCCAGCCGCTTCGCACAGCTGGGCACGTGGGAGGGGTGGATCGAGGTCGACGGAGACCGGTTGGAGGTCACGCACTCCTCCTCCGTGGCCGCCCGGGACCGCTCGTGGGGCATCCGACCGGTGGGCGAACCCGAGCCGGCCGGGCGGCCCGACACCGCGTTCCGCGGAATGTGGTGGCTCTATCTGCCCCTGGCGTTCGACGAGTACCAGTTGTTCCTCATCATCCAGGAGGACCCCGACGGTCACCGCAGCCTCTACGACTGCACGCGGCGCTGGCGGGACGGCCGGGTGGAGCAGCTCGACGGCGTGCGCGTGGACGTGGACTACCGCGTCGGCACCCGGATCCCGACGGGCGTCCACGTGGAATTCATGAACCGCGCGGGTGATCGGTTCCGGCTGGACGTGGAGTCCAAATTGTTCGCCCCCATCGCGTTCGGTTCGGGGTACGGCGGCGACTCCTCCTGGGCGCACGGCAGCTGGAAGGGCGAGGGCTTCACCGAGCGGGTGAGCTTCGACCTGACCGACCCCCAGGTGATGGCCGGCGCGGCGTTCAGCCTGATCGACCACGTCGGTCGCGCCGTGTGCACGGAGGCGGACGGATCGACCCACGAGGGCGCGGGACTGTTCGAGCACGGCGTGATCGGCCCCCACCACCCGTCGGGGTTCACCGACTGGACCGACGGTGCGGGCACGGGGTCGGGTCCGGACACCGACGCGGGGTCGGCCTCGCGGGACGGGACGCCGGCGTGAAGGTCATGACCGCGCTCTTCGGCCCCACGGACGCCGTCGACCGTTCGGCAGCGCTCAGGGAGGCCGGTGCGTCCGGGGTGTTCACCTTCGAAGGCCCGCACGACGTGTTCACCCCCCTGGTGCTGGCGTCCCAGGTCCGGGGCCTGGACGTGATGTCCAACGTCGCGATCGGCTTTCCCCGCAACCCCGTCCAGCTGGCCCACCAGGCCTACGACCTGCAGCTGCTCAGCGAGGGCCGGTTCGTCCTGGGGTTGGGTACGCAGGTGCGGGCGCAGATCGAGAAGCGCTACGGAACCGAGTTCGATCACCCCGTCGAGCGCATGACGGAACTGGTGGGGGCTCTGCGGGCCGTCTTCGCCACCTGGGAGACCGGTGAGCGCCTGGATTTCCGGGGGGAGTACTACCGCCACACCCTCATGACACCCACCTTCGTGCCCGGACCCAACCCGTACGGCCCGCCGCCCATCTACCTCGGCGCGCTCGGGCCCCGGCTGACCCGGGCCACCGCGCAGGTGGCCGACGGCCTCCTGGTGATGCCGTTCGGGTCCACGAAGTTCCTCCGTGAGTCGACGATGCCGGCCGTGCGCGCGGGACTCGCCGCCGCCGGTCGCCGTGAGGACGACTTCGAGGTGGTGCCCGAGGTGATCGTGTCCGTGGCCGCCGGACGGGACGACGACCACGTGTCCACCCGCCGGTTGCTGGCGTTCTACGGTTCCACCCCCGCGTACAAGCCGGTGCTCGACGCCCACGGCTGGGGCGATCTGCAGCCCGAGCTCAACGCCATGTCCAAACAGGGCCGATGGCAGGAGATGACGTCGTTGATCAGCGACGAGATCCTGCACACCATCGCCGCTTGCGGAACCCCGGCCGAGGTGGCCGCGCACATCCGCGACCGGGTGGACGGGGTGTCGGACCGGCTCTGCCTCTATCAGACCGGTCCCATCGCCACCGATGCGCTGGCCGAGATCGTCGACGCGTTGGGGGGCGGGCGATGACGCCGACGGTGGTCGAGTTCGACGAGGTCACCGACGACCGCTACGGCGGGAAGGCCGCGGGTCTGGCAGGACTCCGGCGTCTCGGCCTGGACGTCCCCCACGGTTTCGTCATCGCGGACGCGTCGGCCGACCTCGTCGTCGTCGACCTCTCCCGGTGGTTCGACCGCATGGCCGAGGCCGGCGCGACGCCGGTGGCCGTGAGGTCCTCGGCGGCCGGAGAGGACGGCGGGGACCACTCGTTCGCCGGACAGTACGACACGGTGCTGGGCGTGGAGTCGGCAGAGGATTTCGCCGACGCGGTGCGCACGTGTGTGGCATCCGTCGGCTCGGGCCGCGCGTCGTCCTACCGTGCCGATCCGGCGACCGGCACCGGGTCCGTTCCGGCGGACACCAGCACGGCCACCGGCCCGCCGGCCATGCACCTGGTGGTCCAGCAGATGGTGGACGCACGCGCCGCCGGCGTGGTGTTCACCGCGGACCCCACCAGCGGCCGGCGCGACCTCATGGTCATCGACGCGGTTCCCGGCCTGGGTGAGGCGCTGGTCGACGGATCGGCGTCACCTGACCACCTGATCCTGGATTCCGCCGGCCGGGTGGCCCTCCGCGAGTACGACGACGAGGCGGTCTTGTCCCCCGAGGAGATCGCAGCGATCAGGTCGGGCGCCCAGCGCGCTGAGCAGCACTGGGGCCGAGCGATGGACCTGGAGTGGGCGATTGACCGGACCGGCAGGCTCTGGTGGCTGCAGGCCAGGCCCGTCACCACGCTTCCCGCCGACCTCGCGGAGATGGACTCGCCGCTGGCCGGTGAGGACCACGTCTATACGCGCTGCAACATCGGCGAGATGATGCCGGGGGCGTTCTGTCCCCTGACGGCGTCGGTCTCGGGGTTCGCGATCGACTACGCCATGCAGCAGATCCAGGTGGTGGCCCGCGCCCAACCGAGCTACGACCGACCCTGGCTCCAGGTGGGATACTTCTCCGGGCACATGTTCCTCAACCTCACCGAGGGGACGGCGCTGAGCTCGGGCATCGTGGGCAACTCGCTCGAGCAGTTCTCCACCTCGATCTGCGGGCGGGTGGTCGACGAGCTGGTTCCCAAGCCGCCCAAGCCGTTCCTGCGCCGGCTCGCCAACACCATTCGCCTGTCCTCCCACGCGCTGTCCGCCGGACCCGCCATCCGCAGACTGCCGGGGCGGATCACCGACTGGCGGGTCCCGACCGACGACGACCCGCGGCGGGTGATGGAGCAGTTGGAGGCCGGGATCGAGCTCTACTGCGACGTCACGTTGACCCACGTGCGGTCCTCCTCACGCGCCGCGGTCGCCGCCAACATCCTCGAGAGCGTGCTGATCTCGCGAGCGGTCAAGGCCGGACGGGGGGAGGACTCGGGCCGCACCGACGCGGCGCGGCTCATGGCCGGCGCCTCCGATGTGGAGAGCGCGGTCATGCTGGAGCAGCTGGACGCGGTGGTCCGCGCCCTCGCCGCCGATCCCGCAGCCGCCGCGGGTTTCCTCGCCACCGATCCCGGTGACGCCGTGACCCGCCTGCGGGCCTCGGACGGCGCGACGGGCGCGATGCTTCGTGAGTTCCTGGGCCGTCACGGTCACCGCGGATACCGCGAGCTGTGCATGCGCGACCCCTCCTGGGCCGACGATCCGGAGGGACTCGGGGCGATGATGCAGGTGATGGTGCGGTCGGCGCAGGCGGCGGGCGATCCGGCCGGCTCCAATCCGGACAGCTCCGAGCCGTCGGGCTCCCCGCGATCCGCCCCTCCGATCCCGGTTCGCGCTCCGACCTCCGGGGGCGGATCGACCTCTGAGGGGCAGATTGTGAGCCCGGCAGCGGCAGGCCCGACAGCGGCAGGCCCGGCAGCTGCAGGCGCGGCAACTGCAGGCCCGACAGCGGCAGTCCCGACAGCTGCAGGCCCGGCAGCGGCAGTCCCGACAGCCGCAGGCGCGGACG
>NZ_JADDKI010000543.1:0-502 GCF_015356725.1 Dietzia sp. SYD-A1 | reverse complement strand
CCGCTCCACCCGTCCTGCCGCAGGCTCGCCGCGAGTTGGGCTCCGGCATGGCTGGCCCCCACGACAAGGGCCCGCTGCGGCATTATGTTCCAGCCTTGGGGGTGAGTTGGACCATCATCTTGCTGATCCCCCGGACGAAGTTGGACTGCACGTACTCCGGCTCGCCGACGACCTCGATGTTCTCGAAGCGGGGGAGCAGCTCCTCCCAGAGGATCCGCAACTGCATCTCGGCCAGTCGGTTGCCCATGCACCGGTGTACGCCGAATCCGAAGGCGATGTGGTTACGGGCGTTGGCCCTGTCGATGATGAAGTCATCGGGCCGCTCGAACACACGCTCGTCGCGGTTGCCCGAGGCGTACCACATCACGACCTTGTCGCCCTTACGGATGAACTGACCGTTCAAGATGGTGTCAGCTTTGGCGATTCGGCGCATGTAGGCCAACGGTGTCTGCCACCGGATAATCTCGGAGACCATGTTGGGGATCAGGCCGGGGTCGGACTT
>NZ_JADDKI010000542.1:0-336 GCF_015356725.1 Dietzia sp. SYD-A1 | reverse complement strand
GCCAGCCATGCCGGAGCCCAACTCGCGGCGAGCCTACGGCAGGACGGGTGGAGCGGTGAGATCGTCCTCATCGGCGAGGAGCCCACGGTGCCCTACCAGCGCCCGCCACTGTCGAAGGCGTATCTCGCCGGGAAAACCACCCTCGACGAGATCACCATCCGCAGTTCGGACTTCTACTCCAAGCAGCGAATCCAGCTTCTCAACGCGCACGTGGAGGCGATCGACCGCTCGGCTGGGCACATCGTTATGAGCACCGGCGACACACTGACATACGACAAGCTCGCGCTGTGCACGGGAGCCCGCCCTCGTCAGCTCCGCGTTCCTGGGGCCGATCTC
>NZ_JADDKI010000541.1:0-5852 GCF_015356725.1 Dietzia sp. SYD-A1 | reverse complement strand
CCCAGCCTCTCAACCAGCCAGCCCGGGTGTCTCACCTCAGTCTGGCGGATAGGGGGATTCCACCAGCAGTGGTGGCACCGGGTCCGATGCAGGCTCTGACGGCTCGGGCGTTGCTGAGCAGACCAAGCAGATGGCGCTGTTCTCTCTGTCTGAGTGGACTGAGGCGATCTACACCAAGATCGTCGACAAGGTCGGCACCCGCACCTACTGGGAAGACTGGGCTGCCGATGTCGCCGACATTGCCGCCGCGCAGATCACCCGCATCAACGCGACCCTTGCCGCTGCGAGTCCCGAACTGGCGCAGGGGTTCGACGACTTCGTCGACGGACTGCGGGCGAACCTGAACGAGTCGATCAGCCGCGAGGACGCGGTCAGCATGCTCTCCCAGCACTTGATCACCAAGCCCGTCTTCGACGCCCTGTTTGAGGGCCATGACTTCGCCGCGCAGAACCCGGTCTCCAAGGTCATGCAGACCATGGTCGACCAACTCGCTAGCGCCAACCTCGACGCCGAGACCGCGAAACTCGACTCCTTCTACGACTCCGTCCGCGTCCGCGCCTCCGAGGTCACCTCCGCCGAAGGCAAACAGCAGGTCATCGCCGAGTTGTACGAGAAGTTCTTCAAGCTCGGATTCGCCAAACAAGCCGACGCCCTCGGCATTGTCTACACACCAGTAGAGATCGTGGACTTCATCCTCCGCGCCACCGACCAAGCCCTCCGCGACACATTCAGGCGAGGCCTGACCGACGAAGACGTGCACATCCTCGACGGGTTCACCGGCACCGGCACCTTCATCACCCGTTTGCTCCAGTCTGGACTGATCCAAGCTGCGGATCTTGCTCGTAAGTACGCAGGCGAGATCCACGCCAACGAGATCATGCTGCTCGCGTACTACATCGCCGCGGTGAACATCGAGACGACCTACCACGCCATCGCCGGTCACACCGACACCGCCGACTACGAGCCGTTCCCCGGCATCGTGCTCGCTGACACATTCCAGATCCATGAACACGGCGACGAGCTCGACCTCAAGGTCTTCCCCACTAACAACGACCGCATCACCCGGCAGCTGGCCACCCCGATCAACGTCATTGTCGGCAACCCCCCGTACTCGGTGGGCCAGGACTCGGCGAACGACCTCAACGCCAACGTCAAATACCCGCACCTCGATACCCGCATCGCTGAAACGTATGCAGTCCGCTCGACCGCCACTAACAAAAACAGCCTCTATGACTCCTACCTGCGAGCCTTCCGCTGGGCCACCGACCGCATCGGAGACACCGGTATCGTCGCCTTCGTCTCCAACGGTGGCTGGATAGACGGCAACACCGCTGACGGGATCCGCCTGAGCCTCGCCGACGAATACAGTCACATCTACGTCTTCAATCTCCGCGGAAACCAGCGCACAGCTGGCGAGCTCTCCCGAAGAGAGGGCGGCAAAGTGTTCGGAGCAGGCAGCCGGAACACCGTTGCCATCTTCATCGGCGTCAAGAACCCCACCCACACCGGCTCGTGCAACATCTCTTACCGTGACATCGGCGACTACCTCACCCGCGAAGACAAACTCCGCATCACCGCTGACTCCGGCCTGAACACCATCGACTGGACACCCATCACGCCCAACACCCACGGAGACTGGGTCGGCCAACGAGACGACACCTTCACCACCTGGCCCGCCATCGGCACCAAGAAACGCCAGCCCGGCCAGGTCACAGTCTTCACCTCATATTCG
This sequence comes from Dietzia sp. SYD-A1, assembly GCF_015356725.1. Classification (NCBI taxonomy): domain Bacteria; kingdom Bacillati; phylum Actinomycetota; class Actinomycetes; order Mycobacteriales; family Dietziaceae; genus Dietzia; species Dietzia sp. SYD-A1. Next base: position 4,120 of record NZ_JADDKI010000541.1, on the reverse strand, counting down.
CGTGGTCTTTCCTCCGGCCGGGACGCTTGGTGCTACAACCACTCCCGCGAGAAGCTCGGCCTGAATATCGAGAACCTGCTTGATCAGTACCGAACCGTCAAATCCGAATTCGAGCAGCGCCATGGCGCGGCCAAGCTCACCGACCAGAACCTCACCCGATACCTGCAAGACCACCCCCGCCACACAGCGGGAGGCAAGATCAGCTGGAACCGTTCCCTCAAACAGCAACTCATTCGGGGTGCCCACCTCGAGTGGAGCGACGGGTTCGTCTTCCAGTCCACCTACAGGCCGTTTAGTCCGCAGTGGACGTACTTCGACCGGCGAGTCAACGACATGGTGTACCAGCTCGCCTCGATGTTCCCGACCCCCCACCACACCAACACCGGCATCGTTCTCACTGGAGCGGCGTCCCACTTCCAGTTCACTCCGTTCATCACGGACCTACTGCCGAACCTCCACTTGCTCGACACAGCGCAGTTCTTCCCTCGATGGACGTACGAGAAGGTCGACGGGACAGATGGCGGGTTCGATTTTGCGGGCGACGCCGAGGTCGATGAGTACGGGTATCGCCGGGTCGACAACATCTCTGATGAGATCCTCTCGCTCTACCGTCAGGCTGTCGGGCCCCAGGTGAGCAAGGACCACATCTTCTACTACGTGTATGGCCAGTTGCATGATCCGCACTACCGGATCTCCTATGCCGCTGATCTGAAGAAGATGCTGCCGCATATCCCGACCCCGGAGACTCGGGACCGGTTCGAGACGGTTGTTCGTGTGGGTCGGTGGCTCGCAGACCTGCATATGAACTACCAGAAGGTCGAGCCGTACCCCGTGAAGGTCGAGCTCAAGAAGGGCGCTTCTGCCGAGGACCGCGAGACATGGCGGGTGTCGAAGATGAAGTGGGGCCGCATCCGCGATGAGGAGACCGGCAAGCTCGTCAACGACCCGACCACGATCATCTACAACTCGAAGGTGACGATCACCGGCATCCCACCTGAGGCCGACGACTACATGCTTGGCTCCCGCTCCGCGCTTGGCTGGGTCATCGATCGGTGGCAGGTCAAGAGCGACAAACCCTCTGGCATCGTCAACGACCCCAACGACTGGTGCGACGAGGTCGGCGATCCGAAGTACATCGTCGACTTGATCGCCCGGGTCACCACCGTCGCCACCGAAACCAACTGGCTCGTCGCAAGCCTCACCACCGAGGACTCCCAGTGACGATCCCGGACTATCAGACCCTGATGCGCCCGGTCCTTGAGTACCTCGCCGACGGAGGCGAGCATCGGTTGCGCGACCTCAAAGAAGCGATGGCCGACCAGTTCAACCTGACCGCCGAAGAGCGGGCCCAGATGACCCCTTCGGGGCGCTCACGTCTGATCTACAACCGAGTTGGCTGGGCCACCTCCTACCTGGCCCAGGCAGGACTCATCCACCGTCCCCGACGCGGCTACTCGGTCATCACCGCCGAGGGGCGCCGTGTCCTCACCGAGCACCCCGATCGTGTCGACCTGCCAGTGCTCGAGCAGTTCGAGCCCTTCCGCGCCTTCCGCGACCGAGCACGAAACCGAGACGACAAGAAGACACCGCAACCCCCGGTCGACTTGGACGATACGACTGCCACCCCACAAGACCTCATCGACGCCGCGGTCCTAGAAAACCAGGCCACTCTGGAAACCGAACTCCTCGACAGAGCGCTCACCCTGTCCCCCACCGGGTTCGAAGACCTCGTGATCCGCCTGCTGGAGAAAATGGGCTACGGCAGAGCAGGCAACGTTGAGCGCACCAGCGCCAGCGGAGACGCCGGCGTCGACGGCATCATCAGCCAAGACCCCCTCGGACTGGACCGCATCTACGTCCAAGCCAAGCGCTACGCCCTCGACCGCACCGTCGACCGCCCACGCATCCACGAATTCGCCGGCGCCCTCCTAGGCAAACAAGGCGACCGAGGCGTCTTCATCACCACCTCGTCGTTCACCCGCGGCGCCCTACTGGAAGCCGAGCGAATCAACGCCCGCATCGAACTCATCGACGGCGCTCGCCTGGCCCGCCTCCTGGTCCAGTACGGCGTCGGAGTCCAGGAATCGCACACCGTGGTGCTGCACCGGATCGACGAGGACTTCTTCGAAGAAATTTAGAAACCGGCCATCGCGGATGCCCTCCGCGGTAGCTTTCCATGTGAACACCCCTCCGGAACCTCAAGGGGACGCATGGACTACCTCCCGCCCGTGGCGTGCGTTGAACTGTCAGCAGACCGCTTCTACATCTGCCTCATCGACGTCAACGGCGCCGCCGACTTGCCCCGCCAACTCGGCGGCTGGACAGTCGAACGTGACGACCGCGAGCTACTCCAGAGGCTTCTCTCGGGCCGGCTCGTCGTCAAGACGACGGACGACCCAATGCCCGAAGTGGACCAGGCGGAGATCGCCGGCTACTTCACCGTGGACGACACTCTCGGCAAAGTTGAGGCCGAGATCGCCGAGCTGAAGAACCGGTTCAACGCGGTTCTCGAATCGCCTGAGCGGCAAGGACTGGGCGCACTGACCGAACCACGATGGCCCGACCTTGAATTGCTCACCACCCGAACCCCCAACCCCCGGGCCTCACGGGAAGGCCAGGGGCGCGCAGCTTTCGCTCTCGGAGTCACCGTCAAAGATCTGGCCACCGGGTGGGGCAAACTGGAATCGATTCGTCTCAACGCGGCCTACCCACTGCCTCGAGACCCAGGATCGCCGAAGAGTCATCCTCGACAGTTCAGGTACTACCTCAACGATGATTCCAGTCCGGATGCTCGGCCTCTGCCGGTTGGTGGCCGATGAGCTCCGAGATGACCTTCGTCGCCTTCGACACTGAGACTGCCAACTCCAGCCGTGCCAGCATCTGCTCGCTTGGCGCGACAGTGGTCACTAACGGCGTCGTCACCGACGAACGGAGCTGGCTGGTCCGTCCCCCGGAGGGGCACGACGAGTTCTTTGCCCGCAATGTATCCATTCACGGCATCACCCCGGAGATGGTCCAGGACAAGCCCCGGTTCGGTGAGCTGTGGCCCGAAATCTCGCAGTATCTCGACGGCAAGACCGTCGTGGCGCACAACGCCTCCTTCGACACCAGCGTGGTGCGCTATGCATGCGAAACCTCTGGACACCCGTGGCCGGAGTGGACCTATGGCTGCACACTCGTCATGGCCCGGCAGGCCCTGGACCTGGTGTCCTACCGACTGCCGATAGTGGCCTCTCACCTGGGCGTGCCGCTGGAACGCCATCACGACGCCCTGGCAGATGCCCGCGCGTGCGCCGGTGTCCTGCTCGCGCTCGCCGACCGCAACGAGTGTGCAGACCTGACGCACCTGACCACCGCGCTGACGGTGAACCTCGGTCGCCTCTTTGCTGGCGGCTGGGACCCATGCAGGCAGACTCGCGCTCTCCGCTCCACCAGTCACGCTGCTCGCGGCCCATTAGTCATTCCCGAGGCGTCCATCGACGCCGATCCTGACCATCCCCTCTACGGGCAGGTTGTGGTCTTCACCGGAGGCTTGGGCAGCATGACCAGACAAGACGCCTGTGACGCGGTCGCACGCGTCGGGGCCACACCCGCCAAAGGGTTGACGCGAAAAACCACCGTGCTGGTGATCGGCGATGGATTCCGCGGCGACGACCTGGCCGAATTTCAGACCGGCAAAGCCCGCAAAGCCCTCGAACTGCGGGCCAAGGGACAGCCGATCGAAGTCGTGACCGAGGACGAACTGCTCGAACTCCTGACCATCGAGCGCAACACCACCGCATCAGTTCGGGCCGTATGACCGGGACTTGCCAGAATTGACCAAGCGGGCGCCGGCAAGCGTGCCCTACGGAGCCTCCGCCTGCGCGGGGAAGTGCCGATAATGTGTGTTTCGACAATCCGCAGCCGGCACGGCTCGCGATGGCAGGATCCAACTCCTAAGCAGACAAGCCGAAGCTGCTAGAACTGCTCGTTACCCAGGGCCTCGACGCCAATGCGAACTTGGAAAGTTCGCAGTTCAGACGCTAGTTGCCAACTCCCCCTCATCACAGGGCGGGCTCCTCACGCGGCTAGGAGCGTGGGTCAGTAACACGCCAGTTCAGGTCCGCTGATGGGGCGGGTT
>NZ_JADDKI010000540.1:0-1145 GCF_015356725.1 Dietzia sp. SYD-A1 | reverse complement strand
CTCGGCGCCCGGTACCGCCGCCCGGGCGACGACGGTCGCGATCGCACTGGCCAACTGGTACGCGCGGTTCAACTACGTCCACCCCTTCCGTGAGGGCAACGGGCGCGCCGCCGCGGTCGCCGCGCTCCTCGCCGCGCGCGCCCACGGGGTGGATCTCGACTTCACCCGGACCGATCGCGGGTCGTGGGTCCAGGCCGCGGTCTCCTCGATGCCGGTGCCCCCTCGCCGGAGCGTCGATCCCACGGCGCACCGGTTCGAGTTCCTCCGTGTCACGATGGATCGCAGCGTCACCCCCTAGGACCCGTATCCCGGGTCTCCATCAGAGAGGAGCACCGTGTCCTCACCCGGACGACCCCGCCTCGTGGACCGGCGGCGTCCCGGGGCCACCCCGGCCGAGGAGATCCTGGACGCGGCGGCGGAGTTGTTCACCACCCGCGGGTACACGGCGACCTCGACCCGGGCCATCGCCGACGCCGTGGGGTTGCGGCAGGCCTCGCTGTACACGCACTTCCCCACCAAGGCCGCGATCCTCGTCTCCCTCCTCGACACGACGGTGCGCCCCACCCTGGACAGGGCCCGGGAGTTGCGCGACGGGTGCCGGGATCCGGTGGAGGTCCTCCTGGAACTGGCGACGATCGACGTCGAGGGGCTTCTCGCCTCGCGCTGGAACATCGGGATGCTGTACGTGCTCCCCGAGCTGGCAGGGGAGGACTTCGACGAGTTCCGCGCCGCCCGCTCCGAGCTGCGGGGGATCTACCGGGAGCTCGTCTCGGGGTGTCGCCCCGACCTCGATCCCCGAGACCCGGTCCTGGACCTGCCCTTCCGTGTGGTCGAGGCGGTGATCCCCCACCGTCAGGACCACCCGGGGATCGCGGTGGACCCCGCGCGGTGGGCGGCGGCCGCGGTAGCCGTGATCGGCACGGGGTGAACCGACCTGTCGTAGTCGTGCGGCACGATGGCGATGTGACCGGCCCCCAGTCCCCCGCCGCCGACTCTCGAGTCGCTGACTCCCCCGTGGTGGCCGAGATCCGTCGACTCCGTGCGCTCGACGCCCTCGGTCGCATCACCGTCATCGTCGCGTCGTTCGGTGCCGCGCGGGACCTGGTCCGGGCGTTGGCCCTGTCCGGCGGGGCGGCGGGCGTCGC
>NZ_JADDKI010000539.1:0-338 GCF_015356725.1 Dietzia sp. SYD-A1 | reverse complement strand
CCGAACCCGCCCCATCAGCGGACCTGAACTGGCGTGTTACTGACCCACGCTCCTAGACCCCTATCGCTGCCAGTACAGCCCGCCGGGGACGTCGCCGCCGCCGGTCAGACGGCAGGTCAGAACGGTGCCCTCCGGGGCGGTCACCGCCAGCCCCTCCTGCATGCAGGGTCGTCCGAGCATCGCGGGGCCGGTGCCGTCCGGGCCCGTCCCCTCCGGTTGTGGCAGCCACAGCGGCCCGGCGCCACCAGGGTCCTCCTGGCAGAACAATGGCGAGCCGTCCTCCGCCTGGGCCAGTTCGCCCACCAGGTGGCAGGGGCTGCCCGCGAACGTCGTGAGCG
>NZ_JADDKI010000538.1:0-323 GCF_015356725.1 Dietzia sp. SYD-A1 | reverse complement strand
CTAGGAGCGTGGGTCAGTAACACGCCAGTTCAGGTCCGCTGATGGGGCGGGTTCGGCGGGATAATTGTCGTCATGGGCGAGGAAGGGTTGTTCGCCGCCGAGGAGTTCCGCGTCGAGCGGGCTGACCGGCAGGGCGAGGTCGAGCCGGTGGGCGCAGGCAAGACATTTCGGGCGTTCGACCCGGGCCAGGGGTTGTTGCTGCCGCCGTCGCTGGATGACTGGCTTCCGGCCGATCATCTGGCACGGTTCGTGGCGGATCTGGTCGATGAGCACCTGGATTTATCGCGGATCTACGTCTCCTACCAGGAGGGGCGCGGGGCCCC
>NZ_JADDKI010000054.1:0-2214 GCF_015356725.1 Dietzia sp. SYD-A1 | reverse complement strand
CGGCGCCCGCACCGCCCGGGCCCGCGACCGGCTCGACCGCGCGGAGCTCGGCGGGTACGCGTCCGTCCGCGACGTCGTGACGATGGCCCAACGGCTGGTCCGGCTGGACCGTCTGGGTGCCGAACTCGCCGAGCTCGCGGTGGAGATGGGCGAGTACGGGCGCCAGACCACACTCCAGCTCGAGGAGTTGCTGGCCGACACCCCGAACGAACTGTGGGGCCTCGTCGCCGACCACGTCGCGGTGGATCCCGCGGAAGGGAGCACGGTCCCCACCGCCGAGCAGGTGGCGACCGGGCTCGAGCGACTGGCGGCGCTGAGTGACGCCGATCTCCTCCTGCCCGGCCCCGTCGCGCGCTGCCTCGGCCTGCCCGCGGAGCCAGAGGACCTGGACGAGCACGTCACCGCACGTGGACACCGGATGCTCGCCCACATCCCCAGGCTCCGACCCGTGCAGATCTCGGCCCTGGTGGAGCGATTCGGCTCGGTGCCGGCACTGCTCGCCGCCGAACAGACCGACTTCGCGGACGTGGAGGGCGTCGGAGCCCTCTGGGCCAGGCACCTTCGTCAGTGGCTGACCGGCCTGGGGTCGTCCTAGCGCCGGGGTCGTCCCAGGGGCAGAGGGGCCCGCCGCCCGGGGTCAGCCTCCCTCGACCACGTTGAAGGTGGCCGCCGGGCTGAAGACGTTCCCGACCAGCGCGTACACCTGGTAGGCGCCGACCTCGACAGGGGTCCGGTCCGCTTCCGTGCAGGCGCCCTCCGCGGAACGGCGGCCGGTCCAGTCGATCTGGCGGGGCTCGGGCTCACCGGGGCGGAGCTCCACCTCGTCGTCCTCACGGGGGGTGGTGCAGTCGATGCTCGACCACACCTTGACGTTGGTGTCCAGACGGTAGACCTCGAAGGACAGCGGCGCCTCGGAGAGGTCGCGATCGCACGTGGTGTCGGAGGTGTTGAGGATGTTGACGAAGAACCGGACATCCTGCCCCACCGCGACGTTGGGCTCGGCGGGCCAGACCTCCAGGCTCAGGTCCTCGTCCGCGCACCGGCCCCGCGAGGCGCCGCCGTCGTCCCGGGTGGTCTCCGTGGTCGTGGTCTCGGTGGTGGTGGCCGCCTCGGCCGAGTCGACCTCGCCGCCGGTCGCCGAGTCCTGGGTGTCCGTGCCACTGTCCCTGGAGGCGAGGAAGAGTGCCAGCACCACGGCCAGGACCGCGACGACCGCTATGGCGACCGCGGCGACGCGGCGACGCACATAGACCTCGCGCGGAAGGGAGCCCTGGGGTTCGTGCACGGGTCCAACTCTAGAGCCGGGTCGGCGCCGCACCCGATCCCCCTCGCGGCGTGTCCCTAGACCGCGATCATCTCCTCACCCGGGCCGTGGGGGATGTCGTCGACATCTCCCAACACGCTGCGCAGGTACGCGTGGCCGTCGGAGAGCTTGTAGGTGACGCCGACGATGGCCAACCTCCCCTCGTCGATCCGGTCGCTGATGATCTTGGACCGCTGCTTGAGAAGTTGGCCGGTTTCGAGGACGTGTCGGGCCTCGAAATCGTCGATCGCACTGAGTCCCTCGCGACGCCCGTTGAGGATCGAGGGCGAGACCTTCTCGACGACGTCCCGCAGGAAACCGGGAGGGATCTCCCCGGTGTTGAGCGCGTCGACCGTGGCCTTGACGGCTCCGCAGCTGTCGTGGCCGAGAACCACGATCAACGGGGTCTCGAGCACGTGGACCGCGTACTCGATCGACCCGAGCACCGCCGAATCGCTGATGTGGCCCGCGGTTCGGATCACGAAGAGGTCCCCGAGTCCCTGGTCGAAGATGATCTCCGCGGCGACCCGGGAGTCCGAGCACCCGAAGAGCACGGCCTTGGGGTTCTGCGCGGCGACCAGGGTCTGGCGGTGCTCGGTATTCTGACCGGGATGACGCATCTCGCCCCCGACGAATCGATGGTTACCGTCACGGAGGGAGGCCCAGGCCTTGATGGGATCGGTATGAGGCATGACTCATATTGTGCACACCGCGGTCTGACGGGCGCACGGTGACCTCTGTCGACCCCTCTGCCCTGCTGTCCTGGTTCGAGCGCGCCGGGCGCCCCCTGCCCTGGCGCGGGCCGGAGGTCGGTGCGTGGGAGATCCTGCTCTGCGAGGTCATGAGTCAGCAGACCCCTGTCGCCCGCGTGGAGCCCGTCTGGCGGGCGTGGCTCGAGCGGTGGCCCGGCC
>NZ_JADDKI010000537.1:0-3879 GCF_015356725.1 Dietzia sp. SYD-A1 | reverse complement strand
AGTATTTGAGGGTTTGGGAGCCACTGGATATTGAGGTTGGGAGCCACCGTTATTGGGCTCTTAGCATCTGAGCGTGGGTGAGGACGACACGCCGGTGAGGCGGTAGGGAGACGAGAGGGTCGAGGCCCTGAAGGATTGGAAGTACCACTACATCCGATCCTGAAAGGGCCTCGACCTGAATCGCCCCGGGTTTGATGGAGACATCAATTACCCGGGAAGGGATCATTGGAACCATGGGAGCACCTCGCAAGTACCCAGACGAGCTTCGTGAACGAGCCACACGAATGGCGTTGGAAGCCTTGGCCGACCCCGATCGCTCACACGGTGCGATCGTGCGGGTCGCCGAGCAGCTCGGCGTGCACCGCGAAGCGCTACGGACCTGGGTGCGTAAGGCTCAGGCCGAGGGCCAAGACGCCTCGTCGGTGTCCGCCGATCGCGACGCCCGCCTGGCCCAGCTGGAGAAGGAGAACCGCGAGCTGCGGCGGGCGAACACGATCTTGAAGCAGGCGTCGGCTTTCTTCGCTTCAGTACAAAAATGATGGTGCCCGGTGGGGTTGGCTCGTTTTTTTGCTGCCGTAGGTGGCTTGTCCGCGATGTGCCGCTCCACCGGGTGTGCATCGCTGTTCGAGGCCGTGGCCTGATAGGAGCTTGCTCGCTCGTCCTGCCCGACTGAGGCGTGCCCGACCTCGAGCGGCGGTGCCGAACGTACGGCAACGGATCAGGAGGAGGTCCGCGGTGACTGTCATCGGAATTGATGCCCACAAGAACTGGCACACGCTCGTTGCGGTCGACGAGGTCGGCAGGAGAATCGATGTCCTCACGGTTGAGGCTCGGGCGGCTGGGCATCAGAAGATCATGACCTGGCTCGAGCAGTTCGAGGAGGTGAGCATCGCGGTCGAGGACTGCCGGCACCTGACCCGTCGTCTGGAAGCCGACCTGCTCGATGCCGGGCACAAGGTGGTGCGAGTCCACACCCGGCTGATGGCGGGGATGCGCCGGTCGGGTCGTGAACCCGGCAAGTCCGACCCGATCGACGCGGAGGCCGTGGCGCGTGTTGCTCTGCGGGAAGGTGACTTGCCCACGGCCGAGTTGCCGGGGCCGGCGCGGGAGATCAAGCTGCTGTCTGACCACCGTCGCAGCTTGGTCGCTCGCCGTACCGCCCTGCAGTCCAAGGTCCGCTGGTTCCTGCACGAGATCGACCCTGACCTGCAGATACCGTCCCGGGCGCTGCGTCGCTTTCACCTTCTCGAGGAGCTGATCGCCTACCTGGACGGCCTGACCGGGGTGGTGCCGGAGATAGCCCGCGACATTCTGGAGGACATCCGGTCCCTCACCCGGCGGATCAACGAGATCGAGAGCCGATTGGGCAAGCTGGTGCGCGCCGATCATTCGCACCTGCTTGATGTGCCGGGCCTCGGGGTGCTGGGAGCAGCCATGATCGTCGGCGAGACCGCCGGGGTGAGGCGGTTCAAGTCCAAAGACGCCTACGCCCGTTTCAATGGCACGGCCCCGATCCCAGTGTGGTCTGGCAATAAGGTCCGCGTCAGGCTGTCACGGGGCGGAAATAGGCGCATCAACACCGCGCTGCACATGGCCGCGGTGACCCAGGTGCGGCTCGGTGGCGATGGCACCGACTACTACGACAAGCTCATCGCCGCCGGCAAGACCCGAACCGAGGCATTGCGACTGCTCCGCCGCCGAATATCGGACCGGGTGTTCGCCGCGATGCGGGCCGACGAAGCACGGCCCGTGCCCGAGGCCACATCGCCGCCTAAAACTGCGGCGCCACACACTCCGATCCCTGCACTTCAGGCGGCGTGAGCGGGGCTTGACATAGGAGCATCGCGGAGCTGGACCGTCCACAGCGTTGAAGGTCGAGTTCATCGACCGCTACAAGGACGAGCACGGTGTCCAGCCGATCTGCGACGCACTGTCCGAGACCAGCGCCGCGATCGCGCCTTCGTCCTACTACGCCGCCAAAACCCGACCGCCGTCGGCACGCTCGGTTCGCGACGCTGAGCTCACGGCCGCGATCACCACGATGTACGAGGAGAACTACCACGTGTACGGTGCCCGCAAGATGTGGAAGGAGCTGGGCCGCGCCGGCCACCAGGTCGCCCGCTGCACCGTTGAACGCCTCATGAGAGCCGAAGGCCTCAAGGGGGGTCCAGCGGGCCAAGTCGCCGCGCACCACCCGGCCAAGGGCTGAGACTGAGCGGCCCGCTGACCTGGTGGAACGTAAGTTCGTCGCCGAGCGGCCAAACCAGCTGTGGGTTGCCGACATCACTTACGTCCGCACATACGCCGGGTGGGTGTACGCGGCGTTCATCATCGACGTCTACTCGCGGATGGTCGTCGGGTGGCAGCTGTCGAAGAATCTCTACACCGACCTGGCCCTGGATGCGTTGAACATGGCGATCTGGCAGCGCACACACGCCGGCGGCGACCTCAGCGGACTGATTCACCACAGCGACCGCGGCGTCCAGTACCGGGCACTGCGCTATACCGAGCGGCTCGCCGAGCAGGACCTGGTGGCCTCGGTGGGCTCACGCGGCGACTCCTACGACAACGCACTGGCGGAGGCGTTCAACTCCCTGTTCAAAGCCGAGCTCATCCGCAACCGCCACAAGGGGCCGTGGCGCGACATCGAGGATCTCGAGATCGCCGTCGCCGAGTACATCGACTGGTTCAACCATCGACGGATCCACGGCGAGATCGGCTACGTCCCACCGGCCGAGTATGAAGCCCAACACGCCGCGGTCGAACCACTACCAGAGCCCGTCGACGACCTCATCGACACCAGATAACCACCCTCTACAAAACCCGGGGCTTGACAGCGTGCCGGATCGCGTTGGCCGGGCCGATCCGCTCTCCGCGGTACGCCCACCTGCGCCCGATCCTGGAAACCGGGCAGGACAAACCCGCACCACCGACCGGCAGGGCCAGCCAGGACCGGCCCGCCCAGGACGCCGGCGGATATGTGCGTGGAGCCGACTACTACGCCGCAGGAGGTGCCCGATGACCCGGCTCGATCCCGAGACGCGCCGCAAGCTGCGCGAGATGGGCGCCACCTCTCTGTTGGAGGCGTTCGAGGCCCGCGATGAAACCCTCATGCTGGGAATGGGGTTCGAAGACCAGGTCAAGATCGTCGTCGACGAGGCCCACTCCTCGTACACCCACGCCAAAGTCGAGGGCCTGATCCGGCGAGCCGGCCTGCGCTATCCGAACGCCGACCTCAGGCGGCTGGACATGCTCCACGAGCGCGGCCTGGACCAGGGCGTGATCGCCCAGCTTGGTGCCTACTCGTTCATTGACCGGCACCAGAACGTCGTCTTCCAGGGCTTCACCGGCTCCGGCAAGTCCTACCTCGGGTGCGCTCTGGCCAAGCAGGCCTGCACCCACCGAATCCGGGCGCATTACATTCGGATGCCGGATCTGGCCGAGGCGTGGGCGTTGGCGCAAGACAAGCCGAACGGCAAGACGACGTTCTTGAAGAAGTACGCCGCCTTCACGCTGCTCGTGCTCGACGAATGGCTCCTCGACCCGCCCGACGAGGGCATGCGCAGCATGCTGCTCGAACTCCTCGAGCGCCGCTACGGACACGCCTCGACGGTGTTCTGCACCCAGTACGCCCAGAAGGACTGGCACCAGCGCCTCGGCTCCGGAGTCCACGCCGACGCCATCATGGACCGCATCGTCCACAACACCCTCTGGATCGAAACCGGCACCTTCAACATGCGAGAACACACCGCCGTGAACTAACCCCCGGGACCGGCGCACGAGAGCCGGTGGCTCCCACCCCATCGGCCACCGGCTCTCAACGCCAATAACGGTGGCTCCCAACCTCAATATCCAGTGGCTCCCAAACCCTCAAATACT
>NZ_JADDKI010000536.1:0-2145 GCF_015356725.1 Dietzia sp. SYD-A1 | reverse complement strand
CGGCCCGCCAACTCCCCCACCGACACGGCCACGAGCACGCCGACCGGCAGCATCAGCAGCAGCGCCGGCACCGAGCACACCCGCGCGACGAACAGGGCCTGGTCGCGGGTCTCGGCGAGCGAGAGCCGCCCCCTGGCGACCGTGCGCACGCAGCTCAGCAGGGTGAACACCGAGTAGCCGACCAGCGATCCGACCTGTCCCGCCAGATCGACCACCGGGCCTCGGCCCGCGGGGAGTTGGAAGACCATGTCAGTGGTATCCGGGTTCCGACGTCGTCTCGTCCGCCGGGTCAGACACCCGTGGAGCCGTGCTCCGAGCGGAGCGAGCCCTTGACCACCTTGCCGCTGGCGTTCCGGGGGAGCTCATCGACGTGGACGAGGTGTTTGGGAAGCTTGAATCCGGCCAGCTTGTCCCGCAGCCACTCCACGAGGTCGTCCAGGCCGAGGTCGGGCTCGTCCGTCTGGTGCTGGGCGATGATCGCCACGGGCACCTCGCCCCACGTGTCGTCCTTGCGACCGATCACCGCGACCTCGCGGATCCGGGGGTGGCCGGCGATGACGTTCTCGACCTCGGCGCAGTAGATGTTCTCGCCGCCGGAGATGATCATGTCCTTCTTGCGGTCCACGACGTAGACGAAGCCCTCGTCGTCCATCCGGACCAGGTCACCGGAGTGGAACCAGCCACCCTCGAAGGCCTCCGCGGTCTCCGCGGGCTTGTTCCAGTACCCGGACATGGTGGTGGGTCCGCGGTAGACGATCTCGCCCACCTCGCCGGGCCCGACCGGCTCCCCGAAGGCGTCGACGACCCGGGCCTGGAGGGTGGGGATGACCTTGCCGACGGACCCGAGCTTGCGGATCGCGTCGTCGCCGTCGAGAGCACAGGTGATGGGGCTCATCTCGGTCTGACCGAACACCGCGCAGTTCAGCGCGTCCGGGAACGTCTCCGACATGGCGCGCAGGATCGTGTCCGTGGACGGGGCCGCACCCCACGAGATGTTGCGCAGCACCAGCGTCCGCGGGCGGGCCTGCTGCTCGGCGCACACGGCCTGCCACTGCACGGGCACGAGGAAGACGCTGGTGATCTGCTCCGCCTCGAGGGTGTCCAGGACCGCCGCGGGGTCGAAGGCCTGCAGCGGATGGACCACCGTGACGCCGCCGAGCTGGAGACTCGGGGCGATCGACCCGAGCGCCGCGATGTGGAACATCGGGGCCGCGCACAGCGCGCGCCCGTCCTCGTCGAAGAGCCGGAACACCCGGATACAGGTCAAGGACTGAGCGGTGAGGTTCTCATAGGAGAGCATCGCGCCCTTGGGCCGGCCCGTGGTGCCCGAGGTGTACATGATGAGCGCCGTAGAGTCCTCGGGGACGTCGACCGGCTGATGGGGTGCGCCCTCCTCGGCGAGCGCGTCGGCATAGGTGGTCTGGCCTTCCGTACCGGACTCGCCCCCGATGACGATGTGGTCGCCCGGCTCCTCACCCTGCGCGCGGATCGCCCCGACGAGCGGGGCCAGCATCGCGTCGGTGACGACGACCTTCGGTGCGCAGTCACTCACGAGGTAGGCCAGCTCCGGCGGAGTGAGACGGAAGTTCACCGGCACCGCGATGGCTCCCAGCTCGTTGATGCCGAGAACCGCCTCGACGAACTCCGGGTTGTTGAGGGTGATGAGCATGACCCGATCACCCCTGGCGACCCCGCGACGGGCCAGTGCGTCGGCGAAGAGGCCGCTGCGCTCGTGCAGTTGCGACCAGGTGGTGGTCTGGCCGAGGTAGCGCAGTGCCTCGCCGTCGGGGTTCATCTCGGCGTGGGTGGCCACCCAGGAATTCCAGTGGTTGCGACGGGCGGCGTGGAGCTCGGCGACGGGGTCCGTCGTGGTGGTGGTCATGATCCGGCCTTTCGTGGGGAGCGGTGAGGGTGAACCAGGTCAGGAGAAGTCGGGGCGTCTCTTCTCGAGGATCGAGGCGACCCCCTCTGCGAAGTCGGCGGACACCAGGAGTTCGCACTGCCCCTCGTGCTCGCGCGCCAGAGCTGCGTCCAGCTCGGAGAGCGTGGCCCCGGTGACGGCACGCTTGGTCAGTTCCAGTGCGCGGCGAGGACCCCGGGCCAGTCGGCGCGCGAGCTTGGCGGCCGCGGGGCGCAGGTCCGCGG
>NZ_JADDKI010000535.1:0-1629 GCF_015356725.1 Dietzia sp. SYD-A1 | reverse complement strand
GCGTCGGCCTCGCCGGCGCGCGCGGCATCCAGGGCCACCGCGGTGGCCTCGTCTGCCTGCTCGGCGGCGCGCTTCCACGCCGCCGCCCACACCGAGGCCACCATCGCCGACATCGGCTCAGACAAGTCCGGGGCCTCGGGAACCTCGCCTGCTGCGCCCGTGGCGTGCTCGCGCATCCACGCCGCTACCTCGCCGATCCGCACCCCCGCCTGTTTCTGCACCGCCCGCACGGTGACCTTGTCCCCCCGCGCGACGAGTACGCCGTAGGCGTGAGCGATCTTCTCCGACGACGACATGGCAGCCCTTCCAGATTCAGTATTCGGTAACCGGTAACCGGTAACGCGATCTGTTACCAACGTTACCACAGGCGCCGAACCGAAGCATCCCCGTCGCGCCAGTGCGCAGCAAACCGGCCGGAACCTCGCCGTCGGAGCACCCCTGCCAACCAACGAGGAACAAGGCGGGTCCCGGGCCACCGCGGCCCGCGCCACACAAGCCTGTCGCGCCCGAGTGAGACAATGGACTACGTGCTGATCGCCTATGTCGACGAGTCCTACGACCAGGACCTCTATTACATCGGGGCAGCAATCGCCGACTACGACCAATGGGAGCAACTCCACCAGCTCTACACGCAGATCGCCGAGCGAACCGCCACGAAACACGGCACCGATCCCACGGCTGAGTTCCATGGACACGAGATCATGGGCGGCGCAGGACAGTGGGCCAACCTTCGCGGCAAACACCGCGAAGCAGCTGGCCTCTACAGTGCCGTCCTACGGGCAGCACAACACGCGGGCGTGCGGTACCTCTTCGAAGGGGTGGACGTCAGACGCCTCAACGCCCGATATCGGTACCCGCAACAGCCCCACACCGTAGTGTTCCGCCACCTGCTCGAGCAGATCGACACTTACACTGCCCAACACGGCGCCGGAGAGCAGGCGATCGTCATCGCCGACGAGATCGCCACCAGCGCCCAACACCAGGACCAGTTCAGCGCCTACCAAGACTTCGGCACCGGCGGATACCGGCCAAGCCGACTTCAGCACATCTCCGCGCCCATCAACTTCGCCGACTCACGGCACACCCCCGGCCTACAGGCCGTCGACATGGCCGTCTACATCCACCGCCGAGCCCAGGCGGTGCACAATCAGCACCCCCGAGCTCAAGCAGTCACCGACAAACTCGCCCACCTGATCTACCAAAACACCCACCGGCAACGCACCTGGGAGCCCTAAATAAAACGAGGGCCCCCTCGCGGGAGCCCTCGGCAGGCAACGTTCCGGTATCCGGCCCGTTGTGCCCCCAGACTACCGCGCCACACCCAATCCACACCAGACCCCGACGAGGCTCACCAGGTGATCCCGCACGCCCTAACGCTCAGCGAAAGCCGCCAAACTCGTATGCGCAGGAACGTGTGGCAGACCTGCTGCTGCGCCTTGGATGCCTAGAGGATCGTGCCGAGCATTACACGGTGCCTGATGCGTGGCGATCGCAGCTCGAGTCAAACTGTGGCCCCAAAACGGGGCTCGACCAGCCATTATGTGAACGCCGATAACTTATGTTATGTAAAGTCAACGATGCCGAGTTGTAGATTGTGCGAACTCGACCCCTCCCCGAACTGCCCCTCGC
>NZ_JADDKI010000534.1:0-1045 GCF_015356725.1 Dietzia sp. SYD-A1 | reverse complement strand
GTCGGGGCCGGGGCGGGATCCGGTTAGGATGTGGTCCGGACCCAGGCGGTGCCGGGTCCGCGCTGGAGTGGCGCAATTGGTAGCGCACCCGACTTGTAATCGGGCGGTTGCGAGTTCAAGTCTCGTCTCCAGCTCTCATCCTCCCCGTGCGGGCTCAGGCGAGGGTGCCCCACGTTCGTAGGACGTCGGTTTAGCTTTCTCAGGCTTCTGGGTAGGGTGTGACCGGTGTGCAGCGAGAGCGAGGGCGCCCGGGCCGGGATCGTGGATCCCCAACGGCGTGTCGCAGAGGCGTGGATGCGCGCTGTCGCGACGTGTGACGAGGCCGCCGCGCTGGCACTCTCCGCCCCGACGATCCTCTACACCAACGGCGGTCATCTCGGACGTTACGAGGGGCACGACGGCATCCGAGACATGATCGAGGACGTCGCGCGCCTGGCCGGATTCATCGAGGTGACCGTCCAGTCGGTCCTGGCGGAACCGGGGACCATCGCCCTCCGTCGACTCGAGACCTACACCCTGCCGCAGGGGGGAGTGGAGATCCCGGCACTGGCCTTCGTCGATGTCGAGGAGGGTCTGGTCACGCGCTGGGAGGACTACAAGGACCTGCGCACGCTGAACGCGATCACGGAGTAGATGGTGAACGGAGGCGGTCCGATGGGCCAGGACGGGCACCGCGCCGACCCCGCCGTCGTGGCCAGGGAACTCGTGGAGGCCAGGTTCCACGGGGACGTGGACACGGTGACCTCGCTCTGCACGCCCGACATCGTCCTGCGGATCGAGGGATCCCACGAGGCGCGCGGCCACGAGGGGGTGGCGCAACTGATGGAGTTCAACCGCGAGGTCGCCACCAACGTGAGAGTCGAGATCCATCGGGTCATGGTCTCGGGTGACACCGTCGCGATGACCAGGACGATGTCGCTCATCGTCAACGGGCAGGCCCTCGAGCTCGGCGCGGGAGCGTTCTTCACGCTGCGCGGCGGCCTCGTGCGGGAATGGAGCGACTACCTCGACATGAGCGAGCTGGCACGCGCGCTCGGCCACTGAC
>NZ_JADDKI010000533.1:0-1783 GCF_015356725.1 Dietzia sp. SYD-A1 | reverse complement strand
GTTCCGCGCGCTTGTCCAACGTGAGGCCGCCGCCCTGGCCGGGGGTGCGGAGCCCGCCGCCCCGGTGGAGACGAGGCTCCGGGCGGCGCTGTGGCGCGCGGCCCGTTCCGGCCTCGAGGGCTCCCTGGTGGATCCGGTCAGCCTCCGGCCACGTCCCGCGGCCGACGTCATCACCGACCTGGTCGACTCCCTGACCGGTCAGCTCGAGGCCACGGGTGACCTGGACATGGTGCGGGAACTGGTCCACGACGCCCTGTACAACGGCAGCAGCGCGTTCCGTCAGCGACAGACGCTGCGTCGCCGCGGTCACGTCCAGGACATCGTGGACCTGCTCGTGGTGGAGACCGGCGGCACCAGCGGCTCCCGGTCGCCGGTGCCCGACGCGCACGCGAGGCTGTTCGGTGTCTACCTGCCCATCGAGGGACTCGACTCGGATCCGAGCTGGGACGAGGCGGTCGAGGTGGGCGGGCGACCGCGGGCCCCGTACGACCCGGTCCTCACCGCCCTGCAGAGGATCGGCACCGTGAGGCTCCGCGCCCGGCAGGTGAGGGCGGAACAGGAGGCCTCGGTCGCCGGGGTCACGTTCCGGGTCACCGGCCAGGAGCGGCCCCACGCGTTCCCGATGGACTTCGTCCCACGGATCCTCACCGCAGAGGTATGGGAGAGGCTCGCCGCGGGCATCGAGCAGCGCGCCCGAGCGCTCGACGCGTTCCTCGATGACGTCTACGGCGAGCAGGAGTTCGTGGCGGCCGGGCACCTCACCCCCGAGGCCCTGGACCGCGCGCCGGGGTTCCGGACCGGCACCGGGCAGGCACCGGGGGCGGGCCGGGTCCGGGCCCACATCTGCGGGATCGACCTGGTGTGCGCTGACGACGGTCGGTGGTTGGTGCTCGAGGACAACGTCCGCGTCCCCTCGGGCATCGCCTTCTCCACCGCCCACCGTGAGATGACGGCGACCCTGTTCGGAGATCTCGTGGACGAGTTTGATCTCCACTCGCCCGACCAGGCGTTCCCCATGATCCGCGACACCCTGCACGCCGCGGCTCCACCGGCGGCGGGTGACACCCCGAACGCGGTGGTGATGTCGTCCGGTCCCGCGGACTCGGCGTGGTTCGAGCACCGCCTCATCGCCGACCGGACCGGACTGCCCCTCGTCACTCCCGACGAGGTGGTCTTCCGCGACGGGATCCTGC
Source organism: Dietzia sp. SYD-A1 (assembly GCF_015356725.1). Taxonomy (NCBI): domain Bacteria; kingdom Bacillati; phylum Actinomycetota; class Actinomycetes; order Mycobacteriales; family Dietziaceae; genus Dietzia; species Dietzia sp. SYD-A1. Next base: position 590 of record NZ_JADDKI010000533.1, on the reverse strand, counting down.
ACCGCAGGGCCGGGGACGAGCTGGTCAGGGTCGACGTGGTGTACGCGCGGATCGACGAGGACATGCTGCTCAGCTCTCCGGGGCTCGACGGCGAGCCGCTCCGGGACGGTCTGCTGGACGCCCTGGCCGGAGGACGGTTGACGCTGGCCAACGCCCTCGGGAACGGGGTGGCGGACGACAAGGCCGTCTACGCTTCGGTTCCCGCGATGATCGACTTCTACCTGGGCGAAACCCCGATCCTCGACCAGGTCCCGACCTATCTGTGTGCGGACCGCACCCAGCGCGACCTGGTGCTGGAACGGTTGGGCGAGCTGGTGGTCAAACCGATCGACGGGTACGGGGGGCTGGGGATCACCATCGGGCCCGAGTGCTCCGAGGCGGAACTGGCCGCACGGCGCGAAGAGCTGCTCACCCGACCCGAGGGGTTCATCGCACAGGAGGTGGTGGCCCTGTCCACGCTTCCGACCTTTGACGGCACCCACATGCAGCGGAGGCACGTCGACCTGCGTGCGTTCGCCCACCTGAGGCGCGAGGGGGGCCGGACGACGGCGCACGCGGTCCCGGCCGGCCTCACCCGGGTGGCGCCCGCC
>NZ_JADDKI010000532.1:0-2108 GCF_015356725.1 Dietzia sp. SYD-A1 | reverse complement strand
GCGGTGGGAGTCCTCGGGCCCGAGCCCCGGCCCGATCTCCACGCACCGGAGCCGGAGCCCGCACCGGATCCCGGGCCCGCACCCCGATCCGAGCCCCGTCGCCGGGACGCCGGCGCCGCAGGGGAGAAGATCCCCGCGGCGGAGCTGATCGCCCGGCTCCGGCGAGAACGGGAGAGGGAGAGGGAACGAGATAGCGACGCGTGAGGCCCGGCCCGGCCTCCGGAGTGTGAACCTGGGTCCCGGCCGTCCCGCGGGTTATGGTGGCGTAATGAAGGGGACGCGGGGCACCACGCTGCGTCGTCGTGTCCGGATGGTCCTGGCCAACCCCTGGTTCAAGGCGATCGCGACCCTGACCGTCCTGGGTTTCATCCTCTACTGGCTCCGCGGACAGATGCCGTTCTTCGCCGAGGGGTTCTCGGCGGTGGTCAATCCGCACTGGGGATGGGTCGCGGTCGCGTTGGTGTTCTCGTACCTGTCCATGTCCAGCTACGGCTCGGTGCAGAAGGTGCTCCTCCAGTCGGCCGGGGTCAGGGTGGGGTACTGGGGGAGCGTCGGACTGGTCTTCTCCGCCAACGCGTTCTCGACGTGCATTCCCGGCGGACAGGTCTTCGGGACCACCTTGACCTACCGCAAGACCCGGCAATGGGGTGCGACGCGGGTCGTGGCGTCGTGGCAGCTGGTGATCTCCGGGGTGCTGTCGGCGGTGGGGATCGTGCTGCTCGCGCTGGCGGGCTTCTTCCTGGTGGGCCGCGTGTCCAACCCGTTCCTGCTGATGCTGTCGGCCGTCGGCCTGGTGGCGATCGTGGTGGTGGTGCAGTGGGCCGCGCGGAACCCGGACAGGATCGAGGAAGCCCTGCTGGCCCTCCTGGCCTGGGTCAACGCGCGGCGACGCAAGCCCGCCCACCACGGCGCCACCGGAGTGCGCAAGATCGTGGAGCAGGCCGAGGCGGTCGAGATGACCAAGACCCAGTTCGCCAAGGCCTTCGCGTTCTCGCTGCTCAACTGGGTGGCCGATGTCGGGTGCCTGTGGGCGGCCGCCCACGCGGTCGGCGCGCAGCCCAGCATCGGAGGTCTGTGCATCGCGTATGTCACCGGCAAGATCGTGGCCTCCGCGCCGATCACGCCGGGCGGGCTCGGGACGGTCGAGTTCGCGCTCATCACCGCACTCACCGCTGGTGGACTGGGCGCGCATCAGGCGTTCGCGGCGGTCTTCCTCTACCGCATCGTCAGCTTCGTCCTGGTGGCGCTGGCGGGATGGGTGGTCTTCTTCCTCTTCTACCGTGGAGCGGTGGAGATCGACCCCGATGTCGAGCACGAGGAGGGATCCCCTCCACGTGAGCGCCCCTCGTCGTCGTCGACCACCCCCCACCCGGAACGCTCCACGGTCGTCGCCGCCCCGCCGGCCGGTATCGCCGCGATGTGGCCGCTGCACGGCACCCCGTGGCGTCCGACCTTCCACGCGCATTCCGGTCCTACCCCCCTTCTGCGGGTCCGCGATGACGGCACGCGAGCGGACGGGGGCGGCGATGTCGACGACGAGGCCCGCGACGACGCAGACGAGGACTCGTGTGCGGTGAGCGGCCCGAGGCGACGTGACGAGAAGGAGCCGTGACAGTGGTGGCCCTTCCGCTCGTCCTCCTGCTCGACGCGGTGTCGGTGGTCGTGTTCGCGACCTTCGGACGCGGTGCGCATTCCGAGGGTCTCGGGCTCGGCCAGGTGTGGGGGACGGCGTGGCCGTTCCTGGTGGGTCTGCTGGTGGGGTGGATCGCGGTGCTGGCCGCTCGCCGCGACCCCGCGGGCGTCCGATCCGGTGTCGTGGTGTGGGCCTGCACGCTCGTCGGCGGGATGGTGATCCGCGGACTCGGCGACGGGCGGGTGCCGCACTGGAGCTTCATGCTGGTGGCCGCTCTCGCCACCGGCGTGCTGCTCCTGGGGTGGCGGGCACTGCGCGCAGCGTGGACCCGGCGCCGGGCGGACTAGCGGAACTCGGGCGGTATCTGGTCGAGCATGTGGGCCGGGACGGTGACCGTCTCGGGCAGCCGGACGCCGTCGGGCGCGGGTATCCCCTCCGGGACCGCGACGGTGACCGGTTCCGCACGGCCCCCGGC
>NZ_JADDKI010000531.1:0-590 GCF_015356725.1 Dietzia sp. SYD-A1 | reverse complement strand
GGCCTCCGCACCCGTGGCCGAGGCCCGCGCCCGCGGGGTGGGCGAGCGCACGGTGCTCACCGGGCACATCGCGGCCGTGTCGTGGACGCCGCTCATCGCGCTGCTCGGGGCGCGGCTGCCCGAACTCATCGCGGGGTCGCTCGTGGTGGAGACCGTCTTCGCCTGGCCCGGCCTCGCCGCGGCGACCGTGGACGCCGCCCTGGAAGCCGACTTCGCGCTGCTGGCCGCCGTGACCCTGGGCGCCTCGGCCACCGTCCTGGTGGGGACCTGGTTCGCCGACTGCCTGCTTCTGCTGACCGACCCCAGGGTGCGGATCGATGCGTGAGTACGTGACCCCCCGCCGCGTCGTCGCGATGCTCCTCGTGGCGCTGGTCGTCGCGTACGCGATCGGCTGGCCGCTCCTCGCCCCGGCGGGGTGGGCGGGCACGGACTACCTCCGCGCCGGGCTGCCCCCGGGATGGCCGCACCTCATGGGCACCGACTCGCTGGGCCACGACACGTCCGTGCGGGTCGCGCAGGCGCTGCAGGTCTCCCTGGCGGTGGCCGCGGGATCGGCGCTGGCCGCGGCGGTGATCGGCGTGGTCGTGGGC
>NZ_JADDKI010000053.1:0-13016 GCF_015356725.1 Dietzia sp. SYD-A1 | reverse complement strand
GTGCGGGGCCGACGGGCCGGCTACGCGGCGGCGCGGCCACCCGGGAGGGCGCGATCACCGCGGCGATAGCGCGGTTCCACTCCTGCACCTACGACGAGGTGACGATGGAGGCGATCGGCGCCGACGTAGGGGTCGCCGCCTCGGCACTGTACCGACACTTCGCCGGCAAGTCGGCACTGCTCACGGCAGCCGTCGACCGGACCGCGACGCTGGTCTCCGAGCTTCTCGACCGACACGAGGCCCACCGGGGTCACGAGGACGAACCGGTCCGGGCGCTGGCCGACCTGCTCGACCAGTACGTCGCCATCGCCTTCTCCCACGGACCCGAACTCATGCTCTACCACTCCGAGCTCGGCACACTGGGTCTCCACGACAGGAAGCGGATCCGCCGATCCCAACTGCGACAGCTCGAACGTTGGGCCGGACTGGTTCGCGGGGCCGCGCCGGCGGGGTCCACCGTGGACGACGCCACGGCCCGGATCCGGGTCCACGCCGCACTGGCGGTGGTGTTGGACGGCGGACAGGGGACCGGCTTCCATCCCGGAGCCGCGGCGACATTCGCCGCGCTGGCCCGGACCGTACTCCTGCCCCCGGAACGCTAGGTCCGGCGCTGCCGGTGAGACCGGGACGCCGCACCCGGCACTCGCCGTCGCGTCACCGGCCGTCGCCACCCGCGGTCATCACCGGGCACCCCTCCACGCGGTCTCTCGGCCGGATCGGGCAGGCCCCCAGGTCAGCGGGGCGGTATCCGTTCGGGTAACCCGGATAGGTCCTGTTCTCGGTACCGCGTGACCCCAGCGCCCGGCGACGGACCGGGAGCCACCTCACCACGGCGGACCGGGCCCGCAGCGCGGCGTACGCGGCCTTGCGTCTTCCCGGCGGCTGCCACGGGAAGCCGAAGGCCCGGGTCATGTCGTCGTCCACCAGCGACAGGACCGCCGTGCGGACGGCGGGGCGGATCGCCTCCGGATACCAGGAACACATGAGATCGAGCGTGTAGGTGCCGATGAGCTCGTTGTTGCGGTCATAGCGGAAGGTGCGGGCCTCGTAGTCGTCGCGCCACCGGCGGAACTCCCCGATGTCCTCCGGGATGTCGGCGATCTTCATCCGCTGCCCCACCCCGCGGTAGAAGTGGAACGCGGCCAGTCGCTCGTGAGGGTGCAGGCGCCGCCACCCGACCGCATCGATCCACTCCAGCGGCTCGTAGATGAACGTCGACAGCACGTACAGCATGTCGTCGTTGGAGATGTCGTACCGCGCGTGCTGGCGATTGATCACCCGCAGCGCCTCCCTGCCCCTCGGGGAGTCGTAGCCGTGCTCGACCAGCTCCACCATCAGCAGCGCCGTGTCGTCGTATCGCTTCTGCGGCTCATCGCGGAACTGGCCGGCCTCCTCGAGGACCGCCGACACCGAGGGCACACAGTACGTCCGGTACAGGGCCAGCTCGAGCGCCCTCTGGTAGTCCCAGGGGAACTCGTAGGCGGAGGTGATGCGGTGGATCTCCGCCGCATCGGCCACGGGATCGAGCGTCGCGACGAGATCCCGCCAGTACCAGCGGCCCGGCTTGAGCGGCAGCGACGCCGTGAGCGGGTGCTCGACGGCGGCGTCGGCCACCAACTCGGCCGGGATCGGTCCGAACACCCCTGGGACGGTGGCGGTCATCCGGAGATCACAGCCTTCCCATCACGTTGGCCATCATCCACTTGACCACCTTGATGTCCCTCGGCTTGCGGGTCATGGTCATGAGGTTGAGGGGAGCGGCGAACTTCTGGGCCGTGATGGCCTTGGGCCGGGCGAACTCGCGCAGCCCGTCGGCCCCGTGGATCCGGCCGAAGCCCGAGTCGCCGGAGCCACCGAACGGCAGCGACGGGATCCCGGCGAAGGCCAGGAAGGAGTTGACCGACACCATGCCGACGTCGAGCTTCTCCGCCAGCGCCAGACCCCGCTTGCGGTTACCGGTGAAGATCGCGCCACCGAGGCCGTAGCTGCTGGCATTGGCCTTCTCGACCGCCTCCTCCAGGTCCGCGACCGAGTTGATCACGACGGTCGGCCCGAACGTCTCCTCGGTGATCGCCGTCGAGTCCTCGGGCACGTCGACCAGGACGACCGGCTCGACCACCCTCTCCCCGACCGATCCCTCGCCCCCGATGACGGCCGTGCCGCCCCGGGCCAGCGCGTCCCGGACGTGGCGGCGGACGATGTCGATCTGGGCCGGCAGCGTCATGGGGCCGTAGCTGGAGGTCACCGAGGTGCCGGGGGTCAGTGCCCGGACCTTCGCGGCGAACTTGTGGACGAAGGCGTCGCGGACGTCGCGGTGGACATAGATGCGTTCGACCCCGGCGCAGGTCTGCCCCGCGTTGCCCATCGCGCCGAAGACCGCCTGGTCGGCCGCCGAGTCCAGGTCGGCGTCCGCGTCGACCAGGAACGCGTCCTTGCCGCCGCCCTCGATGACGACGGGGGTGAGCGTCTCCGCGCAGGCGGCCATGACCTTGCGGCCCGTCGCGGCCGACCCGGTGAACGCGAGCTTGTCCACACCCGCCCGGCACAGCGCCGCGCCGGTGGAACCATCGCCCGTGATGGTCTGGAACAGCGGCTGCGAGGCGCCGAGCGAATTCCACACCTCGGCGAGCCAGACGCCGACCCCGGGCGTGAGCTCGCTGGGCTTGAACACCACCGCGTTGCCGGCGGCCATGGCGTAGGAGAGCGTGCCCATCGGGGTGAACGCGGGATAGTTCCACGGGCCGATCGCGCCGACGACGCCGTACGGCTGGTATTCGACGTACGCCGCCTGGTTGCTCATCAACAGGCCGGCGGACACCGAACGGCGCCGCAGGACCTTCTCGGCGTTCTTGGCCGCCCACTCCAGGTGGCTCACCGTGAGCATGACCTCGAGCGTGGCGTCCTCGTCCGGCTTGCCGGTCTCGGCGGAGATGAGTGAGGCCAGCTCCTCGGCTCGGGAGGCGATGGCCCGCTTGTACTCCAGCAGCCACTCCCGGCGGCCGCGCGGCCCCTGGGCGGCCCACCACCGTGCGGCGGCGCGCGCACGCTCGACGGCGAGGGCCACCTCTTCCGCTCCGGCGATCGGGTACTCCGCCAGGACCGTGCCGTCGCGGGGGTCCAGGCTCGCGAACGCGGGGCCGGTCTTGCTGGGCTCGGTTGTCGTCATTCGTCTTCACTCCATTCTCGATCACATATATTTGATGTAGCCTACGGTGATACGGGCCACAGTAGTCCACCCTGCCCGCCACCGTCACCCCCTGTCAGAAAGCCGAGGCCAGCCGTGTTCGACATCCTCACCGAGGAGCAGCAGGACTTCGCCAGATCCATCGACGACTTCTGCGCGCGCGAGGTCGGCAGCGTCGAGAAGAGAGGGCAGCTCACCACCGAGGGCGGCACCCACTCCCCCGAGATCTACGCAAAAATGGCCGAGCTGGGCTGGTTGGGCCTGACCGTGCCCGAGGAGTACGGGGGCGCCGACGCGGGCGCCGTGGAACTCTGCCTCCTGCTCGAACGCTCGTTGCGCGGCCTCGCCCCGATCGGAGGCATCGGCCCCACCCTCATCACCGCGGCGGCGATCCAGAAGTTCGGCACCGAGGAGCAGCGCAAGCGGGCCCTCGAACTGGTCGTCGCGGGCGGCACCCTGGCCATCTCCATGTCCGAGCCCGGCGCCGGGTCCGACGTGGCCGCGCTGCGCTGCAAGGCCGTCCGCGACGGTGACGACTGGGTGATCACCGGACAGAAGACCTGGTGCTCCAACGCCCACTTCGCCGACCGCATCCTGCTGGTGGCGCGCACCGACTCGACCGGCGCCAAACACGAGGGAATCACCATGTTCGACGTCCCCGCCGACGTCGAGGGGCTGCAGATGAGCGGTATCGACACCATGGGCGGTAGAGAGGTCAACGACCTCTACTTCACCGACGTACGCCTGCCCGCCGAGTCCGTGATCGGCGAGGTCGGGGGCGGCTGGAAGCAGCTCATGGCCGGGCTCAACATCGAGCGGCTCATCCTGGCCGCCATGCAGCTCGGGGTGGCGCAGCGGGCCTTCGACGACTGCCTGACGTTCATCCGTGAACGCGAACAGTTCGGCCGACCCGTCGGGTCGTTCCAAGTCATCCGGCACCGCATGGCCGACCTGGCCACCGAGATCGAGGCCACCCGCCTGCTGGTCTACGCCGTGGCCAGGAAGGTCGACGAGTCGGACCCCGCGGCCCTGCTCCCCCGCGAGGCCTCCATGGCCAAGCTCAAGGCGACCGAGCTGAGCAAACGCGTGACGCTCGAGTGCATGCAGTCGATGGGCGGCTACGGCTACGCCACCGAGTACGGCATGGAACGCCTGGTGCGCCAGGCCGTCGTCTCCACGATCTACGGCGGCACCAACGAGATCCAGCGGGACATCATCGGGAAGACCTACGGGCTGTGAGCGCACCGCACGCCGACGAGCTGGAGGCGATCCGGGCCCTGGAGACCGTCCCCACCGACCGGGTGACGACGCTCTGGGACTCACTCGAGCCCGCCCGGATCGACGCGATCGCCGGCAGCCGGTGGAGGGGCGCCGGCCTCGACACCGGACATCCGATGTTCGCGATGCTCAGGCAGATGCGATGGTGGGGAAAGGACTTCACCGACCCGCGCAAGGTGGACCCGATCCTCGTCACCGACGACTCGGGGTCCGTTGTCCCGGACACCTCCGCCACGGGCGGAGGCGGGGCGTCGCTGTGGGAGGTCTCGTTCCGCGGCCGCCCGTGCGCGTCCATGGTCTACGACCGGCTGCCGGTGATCGACCACTTCGCCGTCGTCGATCCCGACACCCTGCTGGCCGTGATGAACGGCCGGGGAACCCTCCACGAGGGCGAGCACTTCTGGTTCGTCCTCGAGCGCGAGCGGTAGCGACCGCGCACGCGGGGCCTGGTCGGGCGCACGGTGGCCAGGGTCGGGTGCGCGTCGGGTGCGCGGGGCGTTGGAACGGACCACACTGGGCGCATGACCCCGAACACCGAACGCCCGGTCCGCATCGCCGTCCAACTGCAACCGCAGCACGCGCCCGACTACGAGCTCCTGCGCGATGCCGTCCGTCGGTCCGAGGACGCGGGTGTGAACGTCGTCTTCAACTGGGACCACTTCTATCCGCTCTACGGCGACCCCGACGGCGCGCACTTCGAGTGCTGGACCATGCTCGCCGCCTGGGCCGAGCAGACCGAGCGGGTCGAGATCGGCGCGCTGGTCACCTGCAACAGCTACCGGAACCCGGACCTGCTGGCCGATATGGCCCGCACGGTCGACCACATCTCGGGCGGGCGGCTGATCCTGGGGCTGGGCAGCGGGTGGTTCGAGCGGGACTACGCCGAGTACGGGTACGACTTCGGGACCAAGGGGTCGCGTCTCGACGACCTCGGGGACTCCCTCGACCGGATCGAGCGGCGCCTCGCCCGGCTCACCCCTGCCCCGACCCGGCACATCCCGGTGCTGTTGGGTGGCGGGGGCGAGCGCAAGACGCTCAGGCACGTCGCCCGCCATGCCGACATCTGGCACTCGTTCGTGGACGTGGAGACCTACCGGCACAAGTCCGCGGTGCTGGCCCGGCACTGCGCCGACGTCGGCCGGGACCCCGGTGAGATCGAACGCTCCACCGAGATCGGCGGCGCCTCCTCCGCGGACGAGGCGCGGCGCTCGGCCGATGCCCTGGTGGCCGAGGGCGTCACGCTGTTCACCGTGGGCCTCAACGGGCCCGAGTACCCGCTGGACCTGGTGGAGTCGCTGGTGGCCTGGCGGGACGACCGCTGACGCCCGGGTCAGCCGCGGCCCACGGCGCGGTCGGCGCGCCGCCACACGCGGAAGGTGTACCAGGACGCCGCGAGCATGAGCACCAGCACGAACGAGGCGAGGATCGACGGGCGCCCGGCCACGATCAGGCCGACCGCGTTGACCAGCGCGATCACGGTGAAGAACCCCACGAACCCGCCCAGGACCTCCAGCCGCTGCCGGGTTCCGAGTGCGTCCCCACCGCTCCGCGCCACGGCCGGGTCAGCTCTTCAGACCGCCGGCGGTGAGGCCGGAGATGATCCGTCGCTGGAAGATCAGCACCATGATCACCAGCGGGACGGTGACGAGCGCGCCCGCCGCCATGATCGCGGCGTGCGGCGGGATGTAGGGGTTGACCCCCGAGAACCGCGCGATCGCCACGGTGACCGGCTCGGTCGAGGAGTTGGACAGCTGTTGTGACAGCAGGAACTCGTTCCACGTGATGATGAACGCCAGGATGGCGGTGGTGAACAGAGCCGGCGCGGCGAGCGGCAGGATGATCTTGATGAAGGCCTGGCCGCGCGTGGCTCCGTCGACGCGAGCGGCCTCCTCCAGCTCCCACGGCAGGTCGTTGAAGAACGAGGTCAGCGTGTAGATGGTCAGCGGCAGCGCGAACGAGATGTTGGGGATGATGAGCGCCTGATAGGTGCCGATCCACCCGATATCGGTGAACAACTGGAACAGCGGCGTGACCAGCGCGACACCGGGGAACATCGACGCGGCCAGGATGACGCCGGTGACGAGGAACTTGCCTCGGAAGTCCACCCGCGCGAGCGCGTAGGCCGTGAACACCCCGAAGAGCAACGCCAGCGCGGTGGTGATGGAACTGATGATCACCGAGTTGATGATCGCGCCGAAGAAGTTGTTACCCGCGTCCGTCGCCAGCGCCTCGCGGAAATTGTCCAGGGTGAGGTGCGAGGGCACGGGGCTGGCGGAGAACACGAACCGGTTGTCGCGGAACGCGGTGACGAGCATCCAGTAGAACGGCGCCAGGCCCCAGATCAGGATGAACAGGGCCCCGACATAGGTGCCGATCCTCGGCCCGAGCGGCTTGCGGGGTGGGCGCAGGTCGTCGGCGCGGTCCCGATCGTGCGCGCCTGATCGTGACGACGACGAGGTGGTCGACCGCGTGAGGGACGACGTGGACTGGTCGGGCGCTCGGTGACTCACCGGATCTCCTCCTTCTTGCCGGTGCGGTCATCGACGACGTTCGCGCCGAGGAACTTCACCATCACGAACGCCACGGCGAAGATCAGCAGGAACACCAGCGTCGATATCGCGGAGGCGCTGTTGAAGTTGCCCATCCGCATCTCGTTGACCACCAGCATGGAGACCGTCGCGGTGGGCGAGCCCGAGTTGGCCGACACGAGGATCACGGGCAGGTCGTACATGCGCAGGGCGTCCAGGGTCCGGAACAGGATCGCCACCATGAGCGCCGGACGCACGAGCGGCAGTGTGATCCTGGTGAACTGCTGCCATCGGGAGGCGCCGTCGACCCGGGCGGCCTCGTAGACGTCCCCGGGGATCATCTGCAGCCCGGCGAGGATCAGCAGAGCCATGAAGGGCGCGGTCTTCCACACGTCCGCCACGATGATCGCCATGCGGGCGTAGAACGGGTCGGTGGTCCAGGCGATGTTGGTGCCCAGCATCGTGTTGGCGATGCCGTTGGGGGCGAAGATGAACGCCCACAGCTTGGCGGTGACCGCCGTGGGGATGGCCCACGGGACGAGGACCGCCGCGCGCAGGAGGGACCGCCCCCAGATGCTCTTGCCCATCACCACTGCCATGGCGAAGCCGAGGACCGTCTCGAGTGAGACGGTGGTGACGGTGAAGAACAGGGTGTTGCCCATCGCGGGCCAGAAGTCGACGGCCGAGACGCCGGGCGGACACGGGACGGTGCCGTCGCCGCCCCTCGCCGGGCACGCCTGGGTGAGCCAGTAGAGATAGTGCTGGAAACCCGCGAAACCGCCGTCGGAGAACATCCCGGTGGCGGGGTCGAGGCCCCGGTCGGCCCGGAAGGACAGGTACACCGCACGGACGACGGGGTAGCCGATCACCACCGCGAGGATCGCGAGGGCGGGACCCACCATCCACACCGGTCGCCAGTCGAACCTCTTCTCGACCAGTGGCGCCGGGGCCTTCTCACTCGTCGTCATCGCTGCAGCTCCTCATCGGATCGCGCCCGCCCTCACCACGACGGCCGATGGGCCCCGGGATAGTACCCCGGGGCCCATCAGCGCCGTGTCATCATCACTGCCGTCCGGACTCTGGTGTCACTGAGCCGCTTGGTCGATCGCGGCGCTCATGTCGGTGAGTGCCTGCTCGACGCTCTTCTCGCCACGCAGTGCGGCGAAGGTGTTGTCCTGGATCGCCTTGGACACCGCCGGGTAGTACGGCGTGACCGGGCGCGGCTCGGCGTTCTCGAGCGCCGCCTTGAGGGCCGGCATGTACGGGAACTGCTGCTGCAGCGCCTCGTCGTCGTAGATCGAGGACAGGACCGGCGGGAACGACTGCTCGGCGAAGCTCATCTGGACGTCCTCCGAGATGATGTACTCGAGGAACGCCTGAGCGGTGGCCTTGTTCTCGGAGAACACGTTGATGGCGTTGTTGTAGCCACCGAGAGTCGACCGGCCCGCGCCATCCTGACCGACGATCGGCGCGACCTCGAACCGACCCTGGACCTGCGAGGTGGGATCGGACTGGCCCGACTCGTACATGTACGGCCAGTTGTACGAGTACATGGTCTCGCCGGCGAGGAAGCCCTGTGCGGTCTCCTCTTCCGTGAAGGCGTCGGTCTGCGGGGGGATCACGCCGTTCTGGTAGGCGTCGACCAGCGCGGTGAGGCCGGCGCGAGCCTGGTCGGTGTCGAGCTCCGGGGTCTGCCCGTCGTCGCCCACGACCTGGCCGCCCCAGCTGTGGATGAACTGGGTCGCGGCGACGGTGAGGCCCTCATAGAGGCTGAGCTGCGTCTGCAGGCAGTCGACGTCGGCTCCCTCGGCGGCCTCACAGGACGCGACCAGCGCGTCCCAGTCGGCGGGGGCCTCGGGCTGGAGGTCGGTGCGGTAGTACAGCAGCTGCGCGTTGGTGTTCTGCGGGATGCCGTAGAGCGTGCCGTTGTAGGTCGCCGAGTCCACGGCGGCCTCGATCAGGCCGGAGGTGTCGATCTCGGTGTCGCCCTCGATCGGCTGCAGCCACCCGTTGGCCGCGAAGTAGGCGGTGTCCGTGACGTCGAGCGCGAACACGTCGTACTCGCCGCTCTCGGTCTGGAGGGACTGCGTGAGTGTGTCGCGCTGTCCGTCCTGCTCGGCGGGGAGCTCGCGGAGGGTGACCTCCTGGTCGGGGTTCTCCGCGTTCCACTGGTCGATCACGGGACGGAGCTTGTCCGTGTCGTTGCTGCCCATCGCGAAGGTGATCGGGCCGACTCCCGAGGTGCCGGCCTCCGTCTGCTCGTCGGACTCGCCACCACCACCGTTGGTGCATGCCGCGGATACCATCGCGACCATCGATGCGGCCGCCGCCGCCTTGAGGAACCTGCCGTGAACGGCCATGCGCTCTCTCCTACTGTCGTGTCTCGCCTACCGCCGACGTGTGCCGACGGACGGGTGATCCCGGTCTCACTGTGACGCCGGTCTCTCTGAGGTCCCGCTGAGCGTAACCCACCGGGGGCCTGTACGTAGGACCACGAGCGGTCACCTCGCCGACTCACCGCCGTCCCGCCACCGTGGGGGCGACGAGACTCAGATCACAGGAGACACTTTAACAACAACATGTGTTGCGGTCGGTCACCGCGGTCGGTGGTCAGCGCAGCCGCAGACCGGTCTCCACATCGAAGAAGCGGACCTCACCGTCGAGCGCGGCCAGGAACATGGTCTCGCCCTTCCCCGGGTGGTCGCCCGACTCGGCCCGGTAGACCACCGGGTGGCCGTCCCCCGTGGAGCAGTGCAGGTAGCTGTCCGCGCCCAACTCCTCGACGAGGTCGACGGTGACTCTCAACCCGTCCCCGTCCCCGGCGATCCGCAGGTGCTCGGGCCGCACCCCCACCGTGACCGTTGCCCCGGTGCCGGCCGGGACCTGCTCGCCGAACCCCTCCAGGGCGACCCTGCCGTCGGCGACGGGGGCGTCGAAGAGGTTCATCGACGGCGATCCGATGAAACCGGCGACGAAGGCGTTGACCGGATTGTGGTAGAGCTCCCGAGGCGTGTCGACCTGCTGCAGGACACCGTCCTTGAGCACCGCCACCCGGTCCCCCATCGTCATGGCCTCGACCTGGTCGTGGGTCACGTAGATCATGGTGGTGCGCAGGTCACGCTGCAGTTTGGCGATCTGGGCGCGGGTGGCCACCCGGAGCTTGGCGTCCAGGTTCGACAGTGGCTCGTCCATCAGGAACACCTGCGGGTTGCGCACGATCGCCCGGCCCATGGCGACGCGTTGACGCTGTCCGCCGGAGAGCTCCTTGGGCTTCCGGTCGAGGTAGGCCGTGAGATCGAGCATCTCGGCGGCGCGGTCCACCCGCTCGGCGATCTCCTTCTTGGACGCCTTGGCCAGCTTGAGCGCGAAACCCATGTTCTCGCGCACCGTGTAGTGCGGGTAGAGCGCATAGTTCTGGAACACCATCGCGATGTCCCGGTCCTTGGGCTCCATCCCGGTCACGTCCTTGTCACCGATGAGGATGCGACCGGCCGAGACGTCCTCCAACCCGGCGAGCGCACGGAGGGTGGTGGACTTGCCGCAACCGGACGGGCCGACCAGGACCAGGAACTCGCCGTCGGCGATCTCCAGATCGAGCCGGTCCACACTGCGCCGTGCGGCGCCCGGATAGACGATGGACACGTTCTCGAAGGTCACCGAAGCCATGGCGAGCACTTTCCCTTCACCGGCAGGAACGTGCCGGACGATCCGAGTAGAGGGTTGACACGACGACTGTAGCGCCACGACACCGGAGTTCACCGGCACTGCGCCCATAGTTCATCCGCACGTGTCCTCACCACGCCCGTGCCGTCGCCCGCCCTCCCTAGGGTCACACCGTCCTCGTGCGCCCGTGCGCACCCACACGTCCTCAGGGAGAACCGTTGTCAGTCCGCCGCCCGCTTCCGATCGCCACGCCCGGCATCTCCAGCCGCCAGCACCTGACCTGCCTGTACAGGTGCGGCGACCAGTGCGCGTCACCCGCCCCCAACGCCAGCGGGAATCCGTACTTCGGCGACGTCGCCGCCGAGATCAGCCGCCGTGGGGCCCTCAAGGCGGCCGGCGTGGTCGCGCTCGCCGTGGGGGCCACGCAGGTTCTGCCGACCACCGCCGCCGCGCAGGGCTCCCTCGGCACCGGGTCGGCGGGCGCTCTCGGATCGGCCGGCGGGGGCACACTCGACACCGGCTTCGTCCCCGTGGCGCCCAACACCGCAGACGCCGTCACGGTGCCGGCCGGGCACTCCAGCGACGTGGTGATCCGGTGGGGAGATCCGGTGATCCCCGGAGGCCCCGCCTTCGACTTCGAGAACCAGTCGGCCGCCGCGCAGGCGGTGCAGTACGGCTTCAACTGCGACCTGGCGGTCCTGTTCCCCATGGACGACCGTGACGAGAGGTTCCTGCTCACGGTCAACCACGAGTACACGACCGAACCCATGATGTTCCGCGGATACGACTCCGCGGCCCCCACCCGGGAGCAGGTCGAGATCGCCTGGGCCGCACACGGCCTGACGGTGGTGGAACTCGCCAGCCGACGGTACGACGGCGGGCTCGATCCCGTGATGGGCTCGTACAACCGCCGCATCACCGCGACGACGCCGTTCGAGTTGCGTGGCCCCGCCGTCGGCCCGCTGACCCGGACCACCGCCGACCCCACCGGGACCCGCGTGCTGGGCACCCTCAACAACTGCGCCGGCGGCCACACCCCCTGGGGGACGGTCCTGTCCGGCGAGGAGAACTTCAACCAGTACTTCGGCACCACCGGCTCCGTCACCGACCCGGCGCGGGTGGAGGCCCTCCGGCGCTACGGGGTGTCGGTCGGCGAGTCCGGGCGCAAGTGGGAACGCTTCGACAGCCGCTTCGACCTGGCGGTCGAACCCAACGAGGTCAACCGCTTCGG
This sequence comes from Dietzia sp. SYD-A1, assembly GCF_015356725.1. Lineage (NCBI taxonomy): Bacteria > Bacillati > Actinomycetota > Actinomycetes > Mycobacteriales > Dietziaceae > Dietzia > Dietzia sp. SYD-A1. Next base: position 1,132 of record NZ_JADDKI010000053.1, on the reverse strand, counting down.
CTACGTCGTCGAGGTCGACCCGTGGAACCCGGATTCCACGCCCGTCAAGCACTCGGCGCTCGGCCGGTTCAAGCACGAGGGCGGGACGGTCCACGTGACGGCGGACGGCACCGTCGTCATCTATTCCGGCGACGACGAGCGATTCGACTACCTGTACAAGTTCATCTCCAGCCGGACGATGGTGCCGGGGCGGACCCCGGCGGCCCGGGAACAGAACATGAGGATCCTCGACGAGGGGACCCTCTACGTGGCCACCTTCACCGGCAACTCCCCGGAGTCCGAGATCGACGGGACGGGCGCCCTCCCCTCGGACGGCGCATTCGACGGTAGGGGTGCCTGGATCCCGCTCCTGACCGTCGACTCCGCCGGCAACGCCGTCTCCCACGTCCCCGGCATGAGCGCCGAGGAGGTCGCCGTGTACACACGCATGGCGGGAGACGCGGTCGGCGCCACCAAGATGGACCGCCCGGAGGACGTCGAGCCCAGCCCCTCGACCGGCAAGGTCTACCTGGCCCTGACCAACAACACCCGCCGCACCGTCGGCCAGGTCGACGAGGCCAACCCCAGGCACGACAACAAGCACGGTCAGGTCGTCGAGATCACCGACGACCACGCCGGTACGACCTTCGGCTGGAACCTGCTCCTGGTCTGCGGCGACCCCGCGACCGCCGACACCTACTTCGGCGGCTTCGACAAGTCCAAGGTCAGCCCGATCTCCTGCCCGGACAACGTGGCCTTCGACCCCGCCGGTGGGCTGTGGGTGTCGACCGACGGCAACGCGCTCGGATTCAACGACGGGCTCTACTCGGTGGCCACCGAGGGACCGAACCGGGGCGAGACCAAGTTGTTCCTCACCGTTCCCGTGGGTGCGGAGACCTGCGGTCCGCTCGTCTTCTCCGATCGGGCGATCGTCAACGTCCAGCACCCCGGGGAGAAGGACGGGGCCTCGATCGAGAACCCCGCCTCCCACTGGCCGGACGGCGGCACCAGCCAGCCGCGGCCGTCGACGGTCGTGGCGTGGAAGGACGGGTTCACCGGCGGGACGGGATCACTCTCAGGGGGCTCCCTGCCGGCGGGATCGCTCGGTTCCTGAGCGACCGTGTGCGGGGTCGGTGCGGCCCGCGGTCGGCAC
>NZ_JADDKI010000530.1:0-2539 GCF_015356725.1 Dietzia sp. SYD-A1 | reverse complement strand
GGTGAGGTCGGCCCGCTCCTGTACGAGCCGCAGGTGGTCCCGTCTCGTCGCGAGGTACACCCCGAGCAGCACCGAGGGGATCCACACCACCACCGTGGAGAGCACGTGCTCGACCGTGACGCCGGGTCCCGCACCCCGGGCGAGGGCGACCGCCACGACCGCCACCGACTCCGCCACGGTCGCGGCGGCGGCCATCCATAGGGCCCGCCCGGCGGGGAACATCGTCCCGAGGGTCACCGCCACGACGACCCCCGCGATGCCCCGAACCGAGACCTCGGGGTCGAGCGCCACCAGTCCGACCTGGGTGGCGATCACGAGTACCGCGCACCACCCCACCCGCACCCGCCGCAGGGCGAGCGCCAGGGACTGGACCACGACGATCGCGACGAACCACGTCACCGTCCCCTCGGCCGGGGCGAGGTCGGCCGGCGCGTACCGCATGGCCGTGAGGACCAGCACGGCCATGACCACCGCGATCGCCACCCCGAGCAGGGCGTCACGGGCCGCCGGCCCCCGGAGTCCAAGCCTGGTCAGGCGCGCGTCCCACCAGGCCCCGGGGGCCGTGAGCTGGTCGGTGCGCATGACGGACATCTTGTCCTACCGGGCCGTCAGTAGCTGATGTCAGGGGACAGGAGCAGCAACTCGACCGCACCGAAGGTGAACGCCGCGAACCCCAGCACGACCACGGCCGAGGCGGCCGGACGGAGTCGGCCGGAGCGGACGCGGAACACGGCGACCGCCCACCACACCGAGAAGGGCAGCCCCAGTACTCCGAGGGCGGTGAGCGTCTGCGCGGTCCGGATCACCGCGGTCGGCACCGGTTCCATACCCAGAGCGGCGACGATGACGTGGGCCCAGGTGGCCGATCCCAGCACCGCGGCCAGGGCCGCGAGGCGGGTCACGAGGCGTGGGACCCGGGCGGGACCCACGGGCGCGCCGTCAGCGGGACGAACGTCCCGCCGGGCGCGTACCCGCCGGACCACGGCCGCCACCGGCCACACCAGGACGGTGAGAAGTGACACCACTCCACCGCCGACGAGTCCCGGTAGCGCCACGGCGCGGGCCGGGCTGACCGGCATGAGAGACATCGCCGAGTCGTGGCCGATGAGCCGCACCCCGCCGTCGTCGTCCGTCCGCACCGCGAGGACCCGGTGGCCGTCGACCTCCCGGTACACCCACGGCTCGACCTCCTCGTAGACGGTGGACCGGATCCCCACGCCGGGGGAGAAGCGCACCCGGTCGCCGTCGACGACCTCCGCGCGGATCGGTTGGAGGGGGCCGAGAAGTGTGAGGAACGTGGTGTGGAATCCGCGAGTGCTCTCGTACGTGCCGGCGAGGGCGCGGGCGTGGTCCGCCCGGGTCGCGGGATCGACGGCGACGGGCGCCGCGCCGTCGGCGGGGAAGTACCGGTCGGCGAACTCGTCGAGCAGGTCCTCGCGCAGGAGCAGAGCGGCGGCGTCGGCGCCCGTGCTGTTGACGGAGAGGAAGACGCCCGTGTCGTCGTCGGGCCACAGTTGCAGGTGGGAGTGGAACGCGAGGGTGTCGCCGCCGTGCCCGACGACGTCCCGCCCGTTGCGGGACTCGTCGAACCACCCCAGCCCCATCCTCGGGCCGGAGGCCAGGGTTCCGAGGGAGGCGGCGTCGAGGGCGGGCTCCCGCATGAGCCGTAGGGCCTCGTCGCTGAGGATCGCTGTGTCCGCGTGCGCGCTCGCGCCGGTGTCGGTGCCCGTGCCTGCGCCGGTGCCTGCGGTGCCGGCGGGGTGGCCGAGATGGGCGAGCATGAACCTCGCCATGTCCGTCGCCGTGGCGCTCATCGAGCCCGCGGGCGGCACCCCGACCACCTCGAAGTCGATCGCCGCCTCGTCCGAGGTCGGGTATCCCCGGGCGACGTCTGCCGCCATGCGGTCGGGCAGAGGTTGGTCGAAGGACGAGGACGTCATCCCGAGCGGGATGAGGATGTTCTGCGCGACGTAGTCCTCGAACGGCACGCCGCTCACCGCCTCCACGACGTACCCGGCGAGCGCCATGCCGTAGTTGGAGTACGAGGGTGTGGTTCCCGGTTCGTACACCTGGGCGGGCGGATCCTCCGTGAGGGACCGGCGCAGGTCCACGGCCTGACCCGGAGGGAGGAAGAGCCCCGCGGCGCGCTCCTCGTATCCGGGGGTGTGCGAGAGCAGCTGGCGCAGCGTCACCGGGTGGTCGTGGGGGAGGTCCAGGCCGGTATAGAGCTCGACGTCGGTGTCCAGGTCGACCTCGCCGCGGTCGACGAGCTGCATCACGGCGGTCGCCGTCACCGTCTTCGAGACCGAGCCCACCCGGAACAGGGTCCTTCCCGGGTCGACGGCGGTGCCGGCGGACACGTCAGCCTCGCCGAAGCCGCGTGCGGTGAGGAGCTCGCCGTCGTGGACCACCGCGACCGACGCCCCGGCGATCCGCCCGGACTCGAGCGCCGACGGGATCGTCCGCTCGAGCCACGCGTCCACGTCTGCCCGGGTCAGATCGGCGGTGACGACCGGCGGGGCGGAGCGCGGGACGGGAG
>NZ_JADDKI010000529.1:0-994 GCF_015356725.1 Dietzia sp. SYD-A1 | reverse complement strand
CCCCGAAGACCCCGAGCACCCCGCCCGGCCCGCCGGCGCCTCCTTGTCCGACTGGCTCCAGGGGGCCCGACCACGGACGTGGCCCAACGCGTTCGCGCCGGTGCTGGTGGGTTCGGCGGCCGCGGCGCTGGCCGGTGGCTTCGTCTGGTGGAAGGCGCTGCTCGCACTGGTGGTGGCGTGGTCGTTCATCGTGGGCGTCAACTACGCCAACGACTACTCCGACGGCATCCGCGGAACGGACGACGACCGCGTGGGCCCGCTGCGTCTCGTGGGGTCGGGACTCGCCCGCCCCCAGGCAGTGAAGTGGGCGGCGTTCGCGTTCCTCGGTCTGGGCGGTCTGGCCGGGGTGGTGCTCAGCGTCACCTCGGCGCCGTGGCTTATCGCCGTGGGCCTGCTGTGCATCCTCGCCGCCTGGTTCTACACGGGCGGCAGGACCCCCTACGGGTACCGCGGGCTCGGTGAGGTGGCGGTGTTCGTGTTCTTCGGTCTGGTGGCCGTGACCGGCACCCAGTTCACCCAGCTCGGGTCCGTCACCTGGTACGCGCTCGTCGCGGCGGTGGCCGTGGGCAGCTTCTCGTGCGCGGTCAACCTCACCAACAATCTGCGGGACATCCCGTCCGACACCGAGGCGGGCAAGATCACGCTGGCCGTCCGGCTGGGCGACTCACGGACCCGGGGCCTGCACGCCGTCCTGGAGTTGCTGGTGCCGCTCCTGGCCACGCTGGCGCTGATCCCGGCGACGCCGTGGGCGCTGCTGGGTCTGTTGGCGATGCCGGTCGCGTGGAAGGCCAACGCGCCGGTCCGGGCGCGCGCCACGGGCGCCGGGCTCATCCCCGCGCTCACGGTGGCCGGGATGGCCATGCTCGCCTGGAGCGTCCTGGTCAGCGCCGGGATGCTGATCGCCTCCCTGTAGCACTACTTGCCGAGCGACCCCTCGGGCACGGCGTCCCAGGCCGCCTGGATACCGTCGTTGATCGCCAGCGCGGCTCCTCGG
>NZ_JADDKI010000528.1:0-1200 GCF_015356725.1 Dietzia sp. SYD-A1 | reverse complement strand
CCGGCATCCCGGTGCTGCTCACCGCGGCCGAGCTGGCCTCGGAGGCACTGGCCGACGAGCCGCGGGTGGGCACGGTGTTCGCACCCCGGCCCGAGCGGATGACCGCGCGTCGGTTCTGGGTCCGCCACGCAGCCGACGCGCGGGGCGCGGTGATCCTGGACGACGGCGCGGTGCGTGCCATCACCGGATCGCGGCGCTCGCTGCTGCTGGCGGGTGTGACCGGCGTCGACGGGCTGTTCCACTTCGGCGACGTGATCGAGATGCGCGATCCCGCCGGTCAGACCGTCGCGAGGGGGATCGCCCAGTACGACTCGATCGAGGTGCGCTCGCGACTGGCCGACCGCGCCGCGGGCAGAGGTACGGCGGGCCAGGGACGTCCGCTCGTGCACGCCGACGACCTGGTGGCGCTCTAGACCTCGCCGGAGTGCCTGGTCGCTACAGGGCCTTGTCTCTACAGGGCCTGGTCGACGAGGGCGAGCACGTCCACGCAGTCGCCGTCGATCGTCAGGGTGGCCTCTGAGTGCGCCCGGGTGTGGCCGCGGTTGATCACGACCACGGGCGTGCCGGTGGTCACCGCACGCCGCACGAACCGGTACCCGGACCGGACGGTGAGAGAGGACCCGACGACGATGACGAGGTCGGACTCGTCGACCAGGTCGTTGGCCGCGGCCACGCGGTGCGCCGGAACGTTCTCCCCGAAGTAGACGATGTCGGGTTTGAGCACTCCCGAACACCGGCGGCAGTCCACCATGCGGAAGTCCGCGGTGTCGGCGAGAACGGCGTCCGCGTCCGGGGCGACCTCGATGGCGCCGCGTGTGGCCACCCGCTCCGCGAACCCGGGGTTGAGGCGGTCGAGCTCCTCGTGCAGTGCCCACCTGCTCTGGCGCAGCCCGCAGTCGAGGCACGTCACCACGGCGTAGGTGCCGTGGAGGTCCACGAGCCGGCGGCTGCCCGCCTTGAGGTGGAGCAGGTCGACGTTCTGGGTGATGACGCCGTGGACCAGCCCCCGGCGCTCCCAGTCGACCAGCAGCGCGTGGGCCGCGTTGGGTCGGGCGGCCTCCATGTGTCGCCAACCCAGGTGGTTGCGGGCCCAGTAGTGGCGCCGGAACCCGGGGTCACCGACGAACTGCTGGAAGGTCATGGGAGTCCGGGCGGGGGAGTCGGGGCCGCGGTAGTCCGGGATCCCGGAGGGGGTGGAGA
>NZ_JADDKI010000527.1:0-2298 GCF_015356725.1 Dietzia sp. SYD-A1 | reverse complement strand
GTGGCCGCGCGGTCGAAGGTCAGGGCCACGGGGACGGCTGCCGCGAGGGCGGAGGCAGGGGCGCGGCCCGGCTCGACCAGGACGACGCCGGGTTGGCCGCGGAGGATCTCACGGATCCCGCCGCGGGCGAGCGCGACCACGGGGGTCCCGCAGGCAAGCGCCTCGACGGCGGTCAACCCGAACGGCTCCTCCCAGCACGGGGTCACCAGGGCCACCGAGGCCCTCGCGACCAGGGGGACCAGTGACTCGCGACCGAGCGCCCCGTGAAACCGCACCGCGTCCCCCGCGTGGCGAAGACGCGGGGCCAGGACCGCGCTCATGTACCGGTCGTCGCCGATCCGGCCGGCCAGGTCGAGCTCCATGCCCGCCCGCAGAGCGGCGTCGACCGCCAGGTGCGGGGCCTTCTCCGGGACGATGCGACCGCACCACACCGCCCGCGGCGGGATCCCGGACGGGGACGTGTGCGCGGTCGCGGACGAGGGGTGGGGCCTCCAGATCCGGGTCTCGACCCCGTTGGGGATCACCTCGGCGCCCTGCGGCACCCGCCACGACCCGAGGACCGACCGACTGACGGCGTGGACCATCCCGGTCAGTCCCCCGAGCTGGTCGAAGGCGTCCTGCATCGGGGCGAGCGCCGGGCAGTGCAGCGTCGTGATCATGCGGGCGTCCAGGTCCGCGGCCCGGATGAGGGGGACGTGGCTCAGGCTGTGGTTGAGGATCACGTCGAAGCGGGGATCGGCGAGGTGATCCATCAGCCTGTGGAACTCGGCGGCGTCCGCCTCGTATCCACCCTCGGGGTAGAAGCTGTCCCCGAACCCGGCCACACCGGACATCGCGGTGAACTCGAACCGGGGGTCGTGACCCTCGCTACCGGCGGCGGCGAACAGCGTCACATGGTGCCCTCGCGAGCGCAGGGCCGCGACCTCCTTGGCCACCACCACCTCGAGTCCACCGGCGTACGGCTCGCGGATGGGGAACCGTGAGGGTCCTATCACCGCGATGGTCATCGGCTCGTCGCTCTGTGCGTCCACGGGCCCCCTCTCGCTCCTGGCATGCCGGGCGCTCCGGCTGGTTCGGGTGCCCGATTCTCGGTCGGTTGCCCCGAAACTCAGATGGTGACCCCCCGGGGGGCCTGCCGCCACCGGAGGGGCCTCGTCGGGGTCACCAGCCGCCCAGAATCCGCTCGAGACGGACCCCCGCGTCGTCCACCGGGAAGCACGTGACTCCCAGGTCCGTGGCCCGGATCGCGACCGGGTCACCGGGGCGGTCTCCCCAGAAGTGCTCCCGCGCCAGAGCGCGCGAGGTGCGGATCAGCGCGAGGACGCGGCCCTCGTCGTCGTCCAGCGTGAGCATCCCCACGGGCGGGCACAGGGCGCGCAACCGCCCCGGGTCGAGCGCCCCGAGTGCGCAGGGACGGAGGAGGTCGATCAGGACCTCGGGACGACGACGAGGTCCCGCCCCCTGCGGCGCCGGTTCCCACCACCGGTGGCGCGAGGCGAGCCGGACCCGGGGGTCGGCGCCGAAGAGCTCGGCGATCTCGGCGGCATCGGAAGTGGCCGGGTCCACGGTCACCGAGACATCGCCCCAGCGGACGAGAGAGGCGCAGGCCGCCGCGTCGGCCCCGCTCCCCCGCTGCCCCGCGTGAACGTGCACGGCGACGAGTGGGACCTCGAAGATGCCGCCGGACGGACGGGTGAGCGGGGAGACGATGAGGCGGGCCAGGCGGGCGGTCTCGGCGTTCTTCTGGGCGACGTGACCGGGATCGTCCTCCCCCCTCCCGCTCCAGTCCGGGCCGTCGTGCCAGGCCACGGCACCGGGAACGTGGCGAAGGCGGCCACCGGCCTGCTCGCAACGCCAGGCCAGGTCCCAGTCTTCGCCGCCGTAACCGACGATCCGGGGGTCGAACCCGCCGGACAGGTCATACAGGCGTCGGTGCAGTCCGCACACCGCCGAGAGCACACCGCGCCACCGGCCCGCGTGCCAGCCGCCGTCCTCGCGGGTCAGATCGTCGGTCTCGCGGTAGAACGCGGAAGGCCAGGCGGGGTCGGGGAGAATCTCGGCGGGTTCGGACACGTCCGTGCCCGCGAACCGCCCGTACCTGCGCCGGCCCACCACCAGCAGGTCCGGGTTCTGATCGAGCGCGGCGAGAAGGGCGGCCACGTACCCGGGAGCGGGGACGGTGTCGCCGTCGAGGAACACGATCACCTCGCCGTCGCCGGCCGACGCGCCCAGGTGGCGTGCGGCGGACGCCCGGAAGCCTCGATCGTCCTGCCGCACCACGGTCACCCCGGGCGGGAC
>NZ_JADDKI010000526.1:0-3928 GCF_015356725.1 Dietzia sp. SYD-A1 | reverse complement strand
GCGCCCACGCCCTGCGCGAGCCGGCTCCGGCGACCGCTACCGAGGACGTCCCCGACTCCGGCGAGGGTCTGCTGACGTCCAACCGGGTGCTGGTCACGGCTCCGCGTCACCGGATCTCCCCCCGCACGCCGGTGCTGTGGGTGATCGAGGGGATCTGGTCGTGGGCGATCCTCGCCGCCCTGCAGGTCGGGTGGTACTTCTGGGGCGACAACGTGATGGGGTTCTGGAACTGGGTCGCGCTGGCAGCGACCGTCCCGTTCGCGTTCATGTCCATCGTGGTGGCGCCGTGGTGGCGCTACGTCGTGGCCCGGTGGGACGTCTCGGACACCGCCGTGTGCTCGCGCAAGGGCTGGTGGACCACCCAGTTCCGCATCGCCCCGCTGGCGCGCCTGCAGACCGTCTACACCACCCGCAACCTGTTCGAACGGTGGTTCGGTCTGGCCACCGTCCACGCCTCCACCGCGTCGGCGCAGGGCACGGTGGAGATCAGGGGCCTGGTGCTCGCCGACGCGGAGGCGTTGGCGCAGCACCTCATCGCCATCGCCAACCTCGACTCGGAGGACGGGACGTGAGCGGACCGGGGACCGCGGCCGGGGTGACGGCCGGTCCGGACGACGACGAGGCCGGCTCCTCCGTCGACACCGCGCGGGCCCCTGGGACCGAATCGGCACCGGACCAGGAGGCGGCCGAGGAGACGGCGCCGACCGATCGGACTGACGACGCCGGTGCGGTCGACCCGGAGGCCCCGTGGCACCGGTTGTCCTGGCGGATGCTGCTGGTGGACCCGCTGGGGATGCTGACCCGATTGCTCCCGCTGTTCCTCATCTCCCTGTGGTTGGGGTCGAATCGCAACAACTACTGGTTCGAGATCGGCGTCATCTCGTTGATCGTCCTGGGGAGTCTACTGAGGTGGCTGTCCACGAGCTACCAGGTCGGCCGGACCCACATCGTCCTGAAGAAGGGCTTCTTCAGCCGCAACGTGGTCACGGTGTCGCGCCAGCGGATCCGCAGCGTGGACACCGAGTCGGACCTGTTCCACCGGGTGATGCGCGTATCGATCGTCGAGGTCGGCACCGGCCGCGCGGACTCCGGGAAGTCGGACGCCGAGCGGTTCCGGCTCAACGCCATCGACACTGCCCAGGTCGAGCCGCTGCGCGACGAACTGCTCAAACATCGGCGCGCCCTGGACCCGACGCTGAGCGAGGAGGACGAGGAGCAGTGGGGGTCGAAGTACGGCGAGGACATCTCCCGGTGGCGCGTCACCTGGGCGCGGTTCGCGCCGTTCTCCTTCCTCGGGTTCGGCGTTCTCCTGTCCCTGTGGCTCCTCACCTGGCAGATGGGGGACATGCACGACCGGGTCATGGACCTCGCGGTGGTCGAGGCGACCGTCTCGTGGCTCGACTCCCTGGGACAGCCGTGGGCTCTGGTCGGCGAGGTGATCGCGGTCTGGATGGTGGCCGGGGTCCTGGCGATCATCACGTACGCGATCCGTTACGGGAAGTACGCGCTCACCGACCGTGGACAGTTGCTCTACGTCCAGAACGGCATCCTCCGACGGAAGCATCAGGCGCTGGACAAGGCCAGGCTCCGAGGGGTCGAGATCCGTCTGCCGGTCTATCTCCGGCTCCTGGGCGGTGGCCGGCTCGAGCCCATCATGACGGGGACCAAGAAGGGTGCCGCCGCGTCGACGCTGCTGCCGCAGGCCCCCATCAAGGACGTCCGGCGGGTGGCCGCGCGCATCCTCGGCGACCCGACGCCGGTCACCGTGAGGCTCCGGCGCCACCCGTGGAAGGCCGCGCGCCGGCGGATCACCCGTGGACTCCTCCCGTTCTGGGTGGTGGCCGGCCTGATCGTCCTGGTGCGGATCGACTCCGGCCCATCGGCCGACATCTGGGTGCAGTGGGGGATCCCGGCGGCCCTGGTGTTCTTCCTCGCGTTGTCCGTCGACCGGATCAGGATGCTCGGCCACGCTCTGCTGCCCGACGTCCTGGTGAGCTCGAGTGGGTCGTGGACCGCCAAGCGGACCGTGCTCGAGGCGGAGGGCATCATCGGGTGGACGGTCACCCAGTCGGTGTTCCAGCGTTCCGCGGGGGTCGCGACCGTCTCGGCGGCCACCCCCGCGGGCAACGGTGTCTACTCCGTCGTCGACATGGACGCCGACGAGGCCTGGGCTCTGGCCGAGGCGCTGACCCCCGGCATCACGGACGTGTGGCACCACGACGGGGACCCCGACGTGCGCTCCTCACCGTCGATGGGTCTCCGCCCGCGGTGAGCGTCCCAGCGTCGCGACCCACAGTGGGATGAGACCGCCCACCACCAGGAGAGCCAGGCCCCGTAACCCGATCGGGACGGGCATGTTGCCTCCGGGGCCCAGGTTGAGCGTCACCAACGTGAGGATCCAGATCAGGGCCGGGAACACGGCCACGATCGCCCGGTCGGACCAGGCCGAGGCGACCCGCACCAGGAACAGCGACCACACACCGGCCGCCAGGATGGTGAACGGGAACGGGACCGGGCCGACGTACGTCGCGAGCCAGGCCACGGCCAGCACGCAGCTGGTGGCGGCGCCGACGGCGAGCATCACCAGCGCAACACCGAGTTCGATCACCCTGGTCGACCGGACGAGGGCGGCCCGGCCGGTCACCGGGTCTCCCCCACGAGTCCGTCGAGCAGGTGAGCGGTACCGGGCGGGCACTTGACGTAGGGGCCCCCGGGGTCGGCGAGGTCGTGGGCGATATACCACTCGACATCCGAGACGGGCTGGAGGATCCCGTTGGTCAGGGCGAAGAACCACGGTTCTGAATCCGGCCCCGGGACCAGTTCGAGTTGGGTCGCGTGTCCGGTCAGGGCCTCCAGCTTGGCCGCATAGGTGGCGTCGTCGAGCGGCACACGGTGGGTCAGCCGTGAGTCCGGTACGGATGGCAGCTCGGCTTCGTCCGCGTGACGCAGGTGGGCCGGCGGCGCCGGGTGTCGTCGCGAGACGTCGGACCTGGCGGTGACGGTCCACGCCACCCGCCAGGGCCGGTGGGCCGCCTGGTCGATCGCACTGTGGACGACCTCGTGGGCGCGGATGTGGTCGGGGTGGCCGTAACCTCCGCGCGGGTCATAGGTCACCACCAGGTCGGGACGCCAGTCGTCGACGAGTGCCACCATCTCGTCGACCGCCTCGCGCCCAGAGCCCACGAAGGCGCGCGGATGCCGCGCGGACGGCGTCCCGGCCATCCCGGAATCCCGCCACCGGCCGGCGCCCCCGAGAAAACGGGGCCGGTCGACACCGAGCGCGCGGAGCGAGACCCCCAGCTCCCCGATCCGGAACCCGCCGAGTTGATCGGCGCGGTCGGCCAGCAGCCCGGAGAGGTCCTCACCGAGGACCTCACCCTCCTCCCCGAGGGTGCACGTCACCACCCGCACCTCCACACCGGCCGCGACGAGGGCGGCGATCGAGCCTCCGGTGGTGATGGCTTCATCGTCCGGGTGGGCGTGGACGAACAGGGCCCGGGGTGCGGTGCCCGGCTGCGGCACGGCGAGAGGTGTCATCCGGTCCTCCTCCAGGTGGGTGCTGAGTAGAAGACGTCGGAGACCATCGGTGGCGCGGCGTCGGCACCGGCTGGACCCACGCCGGTCACCTCGACGCCGTCGTCGGAGAGCAGCAGAACCGGTCTGACCAACGGGATCCGGAGGGCCTGCTCGGCGACCAGGTCGCCCGCCGTCTCCAGGTCGGGGCCGCCCGGCGCGTCCCCGAGCCCGAGAGCTCGGTCGAGCTCGGGGACGCACACCCCGGAGACCCCGCTCGCCCTCGCCGGGGCGGAGGTGCCGATGGTGCGTGACGGGGCACTGGTGGTGGTGGGGGCGGGCGCCCCGGTGGTCGCGGTCGGGTCGAGACGGGATGTCGCGGTGGTGCCGGTGTCGGGTTCCGGCGGGACGAGGC
>NZ_JADDKI010000525.1:0-804 GCF_015356725.1 Dietzia sp. SYD-A1 | reverse complement strand
GGACGCGGGGGGCCCGACCGGGGGCGGCGGCACGGACGCGGGCCATCGGGCGGGTGAGGGCGACGACCGCCCCGGAGGTGTCCTCGACGACGGGGGCGAATCCGTGTTCCCGGAGCGCCTCGACGAGGTCCAGCGGGCGGGCCTGGGAGATGAGGACGGTCGGGGCGACCGATCGCACCGCGCACCTCTCCACCACCGGCGAGCCCAGGACCTGCGCCACCAGCGACGGGTCGTCGCAGCGCAGGAACGACAACGCGGCCCCCGCCCGGAGCCGGCCGTGTCTACGCGCCACGTCCTCGATGAGGTAGTCCAGGGACTGTGGGACCGGGGTGACGGAGGTCCGCGCCAGCAGTTCCCTGATCCCGGCGGCGGTCCGTCCCGAGTCCAGAGCCCGACGCAGTGACGTCTCGGTGACCCGGTAGGTGGTGGCGGCCCCCGCGGACTCGACGTCGGCGAGCAGCTCGAAGTCCGCCGCGAGCTCCGGCACGAGCGGCCCGGGGGCGAGGATGGTGAGGTCGGCCTGGACGATCACCTCCGAGACGGGCTCGGGGAGCGCCGCGCTCAGGACCGGCTCGAGGTCGTCGACCGAAGGGGTCGCGGCGGGGGGACCGGAGACCAGGAGCCTGGCCGCGCTGGTGGCGGTCGTCCCCACCACGAGCCCGAGCCGCCTCGCCTCCGCGACGATCTCTGAGCACGGCCGTGACCCTGCCCGTGAGAACCACATGGGTGAGAACCAGCGCACCACCTCCGGCACCAGCTCGTCGCCCGGCGCGGCCCCGGGCTCGAGCCCGGACAGTGCGCGCA
>NZ_JADDKI010000524.1:0-759 GCF_015356725.1 Dietzia sp. SYD-A1 | reverse complement strand
CTGCAGCAGACCCTGCTCGGCGGCGAGCAGGCACAACACCGGCCCGGGGGACAACGCGGCCGCGGTGGCGAGTACCGGGGTGTCGAGCAGGTGTGCCACCGGGACCACGGCGAGCGCCGCGATGAGGGCCACGAGCAGCGCGACCCGCGCGCCCAGGGAGCGCAGTGCCTCGTGCGGGACCCCTCTGACGAGCTCCCGCGCCACGACGGCCTGGAGCGCCAGCGACGGCACCGCGACCAGCAGCTGGGCGGAGAGCAGGGCGGCGAACGCGCCGTACCCCTCGGGCCCGAGCCAGCGGGACGCCGGCAGGTGCAGCAGGTACGCGGCGATGTTGGCCACCAGGGACCCGAGCGTCACCGCCCCGGCACCGGTCAGGAAACGCCTGGTCGCGGAACCGGGTGACGCCGCGCGTGCCTGAGGGTCCACACCGGTGATCGTAGGGTGTCGCCCGCGACCCCGGCGCGTCGGACGGCATGGTGGAATGTGCCCATGTCAGCCACCGGGTCCGGTCCGCCACCCGGGCCCGCGGGTCCGGGTCCGGGGCCGCGGGTGGACGTCGCGGTGGATGCCGCGGTCGGGGTGGTGATCACGGTGCTGCTGTTGGCCGGCCTGGCCCGCCCGGGGTTCCCGTTGCTCCGGGACTGGGTGGCCACCCCCACGCCGCCGCTGTCGGACGCCGCTCTGGGCCTCGGCGAGTCGGCGGCGCGGGCGGTGCCCCAGGACGTGGCGGTGACCTGGGCGACCCGCGCTCTGGAGGGC
>NZ_JADDKI010000523.1:0-729 GCF_015356725.1 Dietzia sp. SYD-A1 | reverse complement strand
CCTCGAGCACGTGGCGGACGTCACTGCCGAGGAGGTGGCCACGGGCGGCGCGGACACCCTCGTCTTCCTCCCCGGGGCGCGTGAGATCGAGCGGGTGGTGCGGTCGCTCACCGCGCGACTGGGCGGGCGCGCCGAGATCCTGCCACTGCACGGTGGCCTCGACGCCGCCGAGCAGGACCGGGTGGTCTCGGGCTCCGGCCGCGAGGGTCCGCACCCGGGCCGGGGCGGGGCCGGCCCACCGCCCCGGATCGTGGTCTCGACCGACCTGGCGGAGTCCTCGCTCACCGTTCCCGGGGTGCGGGTGGTGGTGGACGCGTGCCTGAACCGCGAACCCCGCAGGGACACCGCCCGCGACATGACCGGTCTCCTCACCGTCTCGGCCTCCCGCGACTCCTGCGTCCAGCGCTCGGGACGCGCGGCACGTCTCGGACCGGGGATCGCGGTGCGCTGCCTGTCCGAGGACGACTACTCACGGCTCGCCCCGCACCTCACCCCGGCGATCGCGACCTCCGACCTGACGTCCTTCGCCCTGGACGTCGCCTGCTGGGGCGCTCCCCGCGGCGAGGGCCTGGCGCTGACCGATCCTCCTCCGTCGGGGGAGATCCGTCGCGCGCAGCGGGTCCTGCAGGGACTGGGCGCGCTCGACGCGCTGGGCCGGGCCACCGGACGCGGGCGGGACCTGTCCCGCGTCCCCGCGGACCCGCGGCACGCCCGCGCGTTGCTGGACGG
>NZ_JADDKI010000522.1:0-1117 GCF_015356725.1 Dietzia sp. SYD-A1 | reverse complement strand
AGCATGGTCCACGCCGCGGCATCGGGCGCGACCGCGGGATCGGCGGGCGGGGGCACCGGCGACCCGGGCTCGGACGCGGCGGCCGCCTGGAGTTCCCGGATGAGGTCCCGCTCCGAGGCGGCGGAGACCGTGAGGCCGGTCCTGCGGTGGGGGGACGCCACACCCGAACACGTCGACCCGGCCAGGTCGGGATAGCGGGGGCAGTCCTCGGGCCCGTACGGCATGGGGTCGGAGAACGACGGGACCGCCGTGATGGCGAACCGCCCCGTGGAGAACGCCGCCTCCCCGGCCTCCCCCATGGGTCGCATGGCGTAGAGGGTCCGGATGACCCCGTGCGGGTTCCGGGCGGTCCGGTCGAACACCACCCCGGTGTCGTCGACCAGTCGGATCGCACCCGTCACGGTCCGGTCGGCCATGTGCGCGCCCGACCCGGTGACCGCCAGGCCCGCGTCGAGCAGCCGCCCGAGCGAATCGGGGCGGCCCACCACGATCTGCGAGAGTCGCGTCGCCTCCTGCAGGGTCTCGACGATGGCCGGGCCGGCCGCGGCCAGGTCCTCGGTGAGGTAGGCGAGCGCGGAGGACGCCTCGGCGGTCTCCTCCAGCGCGGGCGACAGGTGCTCACCCGCCCGGTCCACGTCCCCGATGACCCTGCCCAGCATCTCGCCCCGACCGTCGAGGGCCCGATCGAGTGCGGTGAGCGTGACCTGAAGACGCTCGGGTTCGATGGAGACCAGCAGGTCGCTCGCGCGGGTGAACACGTCGTAGAGGAGCACGGCCTCCTCGGAGCGGTCGGCGGCCAGGACGTCTCCGCTGTCGAGCCCGCCGGCGGCGCGCGTCGTCCCGGGCACGCCCGGGGTCACCAGGTCCAGGCGCATGTCGCCGAACAGCGTCCGCGGGACCGCACGGACGACGACGTCGGAGGGGATGCGCTCCGCGTGCTCCGGGGCGATCAGCATCTCTATCCTGGTGCCCGGTTCGTCGTCGTCACCCGAACTGTCACCCAGAGACGACCGCACGTCACCCACCTTCACCCCCAGGTGATGGACGGGGGCGTGGACCGGGACCCGGCCCGCCTCCGAGGGCAGCACCGCCGTCACCGTCGCCCCCGCGTCGAGGA
>NZ_JADDKI010000521.1:0-367 GCF_015356725.1 Dietzia sp. SYD-A1 | reverse complement strand
GTCGTGGCGGGCGAGGTCGTGGTCTCCCCGTCACCGACGGGGTCGGTCGACGGGTCGACCACGGTGACCGTGAGCTTCTCGGACTCGGACACCGGCCCGTTGGAGACCGTGACCAGCACCTCGTAGTCACCCGCCCGGGTGGGCGTTCCGGAGATCACCCAGCCGTCCTGGGTCAGGCCGTCCGGCAATCCGGTGACCTGGATGGAGGTGCCGGCCGGGATCGCACCCCCGGCGGCACGGGCCACCACGGGTTCGAGGTCGAGGTTGACCGGGACCCCCAGCTCCATCTCCTGCGCCGTCGAGTCCTCGGTCGCGGGATCCTGGACCCCCGCCTCCTGGCCGGCCGCGTTCTGCGCCAGCAGGATGT
>NZ_JADDKI010000052.1:0-5580 GCF_015356725.1 Dietzia sp. SYD-A1 | reverse complement strand
GTCGAGCGGGACCGGGGGACGCTCGCGGGCGTCCCCGGCCGAGGCCGCGCCGAGCTCGAGTGCCAACCGGCGCGCGCCCTCGCCCCGGGTGAGCACGTGGACCTCTGCCCCCTGCGCGAGAGCGAGTTGCGCGGTGAGATGAGCGGAACCGCCGAAGCCGTAGACGCCCAGCCTGCCGCCCGGCGGGAGCGCCGCACGCTTGAGCGCACGGTAACCGATGATGCCCGCGCACAGCAGCGGCGCGGCCGAGAGGTCGTCGATCCCGTCGGGAAGGGCGTAGGCGAACGCCTCGGGGACCGTCGTGAACTCCGCGTAGCCGCCGTCGGCATCCCATCCGGTGTAGCGGGACCGCGCGCACAGGTTCTCCCGTCCGGACCGGCAGGCACCGCAACTCCCGCAGGTGCCCCGCAGCCAGGGGACGCCCACCCGGTCACCGGTGAGGAACCGGACGCACCCGGGTCCCGAACCCACGACCTCTCCGACGATCTCGTGGCCGGGCACCACCCGCGGTCGTCGGACCGGGAGGTCACCCGTGGCGACGTGAAGATCGGTGCGGCAGACCCCGCACGTGAGAACGCGGAGCAGGACCTCTCCCGGCCCGGGCTCGGGAACGGGCGTGTCGACGAAGTCCAGGGGCGACTCCGCCAGGGGGCCCGGTTCGCGGACCACCCAGGCTCGCATCTGCGTCACGGTGCCGGTCACCTCGATCCTGCCGGTGCGATGACGGCGATCCTAACCCTCACGAGACGACTCAGGCCACCCCGCCGACGCGATCAGGAGCGTCGTCGGGGTGACCGGAGTGGCGAGGGTCAGATGTAGATGGCGGGATCGATGTAGAACTGCGCGTCGCGCAACTCCTCCTTCGACTCCTTGGCCGGCGTGGCGACGCCCGGTACGCCCACGATGATCGAGTTCGCCGGGGCGTCCTTGACCACGACGGCGTTGGCGCCGACCGAGGAGTCCGAGCCGATCTCGACGGGGCCCAGGATCTTGGCCCCGGCCCCCACGGTCACGCGGTCGCCCAGGGTGGGGTGGCGCTTGACCTGCTTGAGCGAGACACCGCCCAGGGTGACCCCGTGGTACAGCATGCAGTCGTCACCGATCTCCGCGGTCTCCCCGATGACCACACCCATCCCGTGGTCGATGAAGAACCGTCGACCGATGGTGGCACCGGGATGGATCTCGATCCCGGTGAGGAACCGGGTGAACTGGCTCAGGACGCGGGCCGCGAACCGGCCGGCCCCGCCGGCCACCCACAGGCGATGGGAGAGGCGGTGGGACCAGATCGCGTGCAGCCCGGAGTAGACGATCGCGTTCTCGACATCTCCCCGGGCCGCCGGGTCGTGGGCACGCGCCGCGGCGAGGTCCTCGCGCAGGGTGCGCAGGATCCCCGCCGCGGGCGCGTCCGCGGTCGACGGAGTCGGGTCGGTCATCAGTCGCGGTAGTCCTCGAACAGCATGGTGGACACGTAGCGCTCGCCGTAGTCGCACACGATCACCACGATGGTCTTGCCGGCGTTCTCCGGGCGCTTGGCCAGTTCGAGCGCGGCCCACACGTTGGCGCCGGAGGAGATGCCGGCGAGGATGCCCTCCTCGCTGCCCAGGCGCTTGGCGATCCGCAGCGAGTCGTCGAGGGTGACGTCGATGACCTCGTCGTAGATCTCGCGGTTGAGGATCTCGGGGACGAAGTTGGCGCCGAGGCCCTGGATCTTGTGCGGCCCGGCCTTGCCCTCGGTGAGAAGCGGGGAGTCCTTGGGCTCGACGGCCACGATCTGGATGTCCGGCTTCTGCTCGCGGAGGTAGCCGCCGGCGCCGGTGATGGTGCCGCCGGTCCCGATGCCGGCCACGAAGATGTCGACCTCTCCGTCGGTGTCCTCCCAGACCTCGGGGCCGCTGGTCCGACGGTGCACGTCCGGGTTGGCCGGGTTGGCGAACTGTCGGGCGAGAACGGCGTTCTCGCGGGTGTTGGCGATCTCCTCGGCCTTGGCCACCGCGCCCTTCATGCCCTCGGAGCCCGGGGTGAGGATGAGCTCGGCCCCGTAGGCGCGCATGACGGCGCGGCGCTCGACCGACATGGTGTCGGGCATGACCAGGACGGCCTTGAACCCGCGTGCGGACGCGACCATGGACAGTGCGATACCGGTGTTACCGGAGGTGCCCTCGACGATGGTGCCGCCGGGCTTGAGGGCGCCGGAGGCGACCGCGTCGTCGATGATCGCGGCGCCGATGCGGTCCTTGACGCTGGCGGCCGGGTTGGCGGATTCGAGCTTGGCCAACACGGTGGCGCCCAGGCCGTCGGTCAGGGAGTTGAGGCGGACCAGGGGCGTGTGGCCGATGGTCTCGGTGATGTCGGAGTAGATCTTCGCCATTGGTGAGTTCCGTTCTGCAGAATGAACCGATCTGTCTATCGGTCAGTGTACGTGATCCCGCCACCGTCCGGACCGGGCCCGGGCGAATTCGGCCGGCCCCGAGAAACGCCGCGGCGCCCGTACCCCGCGGTGGGGTCCGGGCGCCGGCGGTGGGGGTGTCAGTTGCCGGAGTACAGGGCCTCGATCTCGCTGCCGAAGCGGTCGTGCACCACGTTGCGCTTGAGCTTGAGCGTCGGGGTGAGCTCGCCGCTCTCCACCGAGAACTCCGCCGCGAGGATCTTGAACTTGCGGATCGACTCGGCACGGGAGACGGACTTGTTGGCCTGGTCCACGGCGTCCTGGATCGCGCCGACCAGGTCACCGTCCTGGAGCAGGTCCTCCACCTCGCCGGTCTTGCCGTGCTTGTCCCGCCACGCCGGGAAGGTCTCCTGGTCGATGGTGACCAGTGCCGCGATGTAGTTGCGGTTGTCACCCACCACCACGGCCTGGCTGATCAGCGGGTCGGCCGAGAGCAGGTCCTCCATCTGGGAGGGTGAGACGTTCTTGCCACCGGCGGTGACGATGAGGTCCTTCTTGCGGCCGGTGATCGACAGGTAACCGTCCGAGTCGAGCTGCCCGATGTCGCCGGTGTGGTACCACTCGCCGGTCCAGGCCTCCTCGTTGGCCTTCGGGTTCTGCCAGTAGCCCTTGAACAGGGTCTTGGCCTTGGCCAGGATCTCGCCGTCCTCGGCGATCCGGATGGTCACGCCCGGGATCGGCCGACCCACCGTGCCGATCTTCGCCTGGCCGATCGGGTTGACGGTCAGCACGCCCGAGGACTCGGTGAGGCCGTAGCCCTCGAGGAGGTCGAAGCCGGCGCCGCGGTAGAAGTGGCCCAGACGGGCGCCCAGGGGGCCGCCACCGGAGATGATGCGGTTGCACTCGCCGCCCAGGGCCTCGTGCAGCTTCGAGTAGACGAGCTTGGAGAACAGCTTCTGCTTGAGCGCCAGGCCCGCGGACGGCTTCCCGCCGCCCTCGATGGCCGTGGAGTAGTCGATCGCGGTCTGCACCGCGGCCTTGAAGATCTTGGCCTTGGCGCCGCCGGCGGCCTCCGCCTTGCCCGCCGCGGAGTTGTAGACCTTCTCGAGCACGCGCGGGACCGACACGAGGAAGGTCGGGTGGACCTCCGACAGCCGCTCGACGACCTTGGTGGTGTCGGGCTCGTGGGCCACGGCGACGCGCTTGTAGAAGCACGCCACCTCGAGGATTCGGGCCAGGACGTGGGCCAGCGGCAGGAAGATCAGGGTGCGGCTGTTGGGGACGAACGCGTCCTGGAGCTGCTGCTCGACGGCCACCACGACGCCACCGAACCCGCCGTGCAGGATCTCGCAACCCTTGGGGTTGCCCGTCGTGCCCGAGGTGTAGATGATGGCGCACCTGTCCTCGTGGCCCATCGCCAGCGAGGCCTGCTCGACCTGCTCGTCGGAGATGTCGGCGCCGGCGGCGGTGAGCTGGGCGACCAGGTCGTTCTCGATGACCATGATGTCGCCGCTCCACTCGGTGCCGGACGTCAGCACCTCGCGGAGTTCGAGATCCTCGACCACGGCGAAGGTGGCGCCGGAGTCGGTGAGGATCCAGTCGCACTGGCCCGAGGAGGAGGTCTCGTAGATCGGGACGGTGACGGCGCCGACCGCCCACGCGGCCCAGGCGATGAGCGACCACTCGTAGCGGGTGTGGCTCATGATGGCCAGGCGGTCGCCGGGCTGGACGCCCCGGGCGATCAGGCCTTTGGCGACCCCCTTGACCTCCTGGAGGTACTGGGCGCAGGTGACCTCTGTCCAGTCGGTTCCGACGAGTCGCAGTACCGCGACGTCGTTCGGCGCCTCCTCCGCGTTCTTGAACACGAGCCGGCCGAGGTTCTCGACGGGGAAGGACTTGGTGGCGGGAGGGGTGGCGAACTCGGTCGTCATTGCGATCCTTAGGTCATGTGTGGCCTGTATCACTGGCAAGTGTAGAGGGTTCGCCGCCGTGCGTCTCCAGCACGGTCTATTTGGATCCGTTTATGAGGGGCGCGTCAGGTTCGAAATCGCCGCTACTGTGATACGGGTTACACTGGCGACATGTTCGGGGGCACGGGATCCACGGCGAGCCTGCTGGTGGCCGAGTCGTGGGAGCGCAGCAGGCATCGGGGCATCGACCCCACGGTGGCCGCGCCGTCGGTCGAGCTGGAGGGTCCGGACCTCTCCCGCCACGTGGCGCAACACCGGATGGCGTCGGTGCTGCCGGTGGTCGAGTCCGTCCTCGTCCCGGGCGTCGTGTCGAGCGGACACATCGTCGCCGTCGCGGACGAGCGCGGGCGGCTGCTGCGGGTGATCGGGGATCGGGGGGTCAGGTCACGAGCCGAGTCGATGGCGTTCGTCCCCGGGGCCGTCTGGACGGACGAGGCGGTCGGGGCCAACGCACCGGGCCTCGCGCTCAGGCACGACACCGAGGTCCGGGTCCGCGGATCCGAGCACTACCTCGAGATGGCCCACGAGTGGAGCTGCGCGGCGGCCCCCGTGCACGACCCCGGTTCGGGTGAGCTGATAGGGCTCATCGACGTGACCGGTCCGAGCAGCGCCGCCTCGGACCAGATGCTCGCGCTGATCCGGGCGACGGTCATGCTCGCCGAGGGGGAGTTGCGCACCGCCGCCGGTCTCGTCGTGCCCCGCCCGGCCCGTGCTGACCGGGCCGACGGCGGGCGGCTGCGGCTGCGGGTCCTCGGTCCGGGTGCAGGCGTTCTCGACGGGGACGTCCCCGGGGTCGGCGGTCGCGCCCTGACCGGCAGGCACGCGGAGATCTGCGTGCTGCTCGACGCCCATCCCGAGGGCTTGACCGGTGGCGCGCTCGCGGAGCTGCTCGCCGACGACCGCCTGGACGAGGTCAGCGTCCGCGCCGAGGTCTCCCGGCTGCGACGGGTGCTCGGGCCGGATGTGGTGGGGTCGAGGCCGTATCGTCTGGCCCCCGGCGCGCTCACCACCGACGTCCGTGACGTCACGGACGCGCTCGGGTGCGGGGACGTCATGAGGGCGGTCTCGGCGTACCCGGGACCACTCCTGCCGTCATCGGATGCCCCCGGGGTGGCCGATCTGCGACTCGAGATCCATTCGATGGTGCGGGCCGCGGTCCTGTCCGCGGATCGGCTCCCCGTCCTCCGCGCCTGGGTCGCCGGCGCCGGTCGCGAGGACCTCGCC
>NZ_JADDKI010000520.1:0-2270 GCF_015356725.1 Dietzia sp. SYD-A1 | reverse complement strand
GTCGGTGGCCGCGCCCGCGGTGCCGCCCCGGTCTACCGGGGCGCGGAGTGCGCCCGATCTCCCAGAGCCGAGGTGAACGCCCATGCATCGCGGACGATGGTGTGGAGATCGGTCCGGGTGGGAGTCCACCCCAATTCGGTCATCGCTTTCTCGCTCGAGGCGACGAGCACCGCCGGGTCGCCCGCCCGGCGTGGCGCGACCACGTCCGGGATCGGGTGCCCCGTGACCTCGCGGCACACGTCGATCACCTCGCGGACGGAGAATCCCTCCCCGCTCCCGAGATTGAGCACCCGGTGGACGCCGGGCCGGTTGGATTCCAGTGCCAACAGGTGGGCATCGGCGAGGTCGGCGACGTGGATGTAGTCGCGGACACAGGTCCCGTCGGGTGTGGGCCAGTCGTCGCCGAAGACCTTGATGGCGGACCGGTGTCCGAGGGCCACCTGCAGTACCAACGGAATGAGGTGGGTCTCGACGACACGGTTCTCTCCCACCGGACCGTGGGCGCCGGCCACGTTGAAGTAGCGCAGGCTCGTGGCAGCGAGCCCGTGGGCCGCGGCGTACGAGGTGATGGCGTGATCGATCGCCAACTTGGTGGCGCCGTAGGTGTTGGTCGGCCGGGTGGGCATGTCCTCGGTGATCGGGATCTGCTCCGGCTCGCCATAGGTCGCCGCGGTGGAGGAGAAGACGAGGTTGGACACGTCGGCGGCGCGCATCGCATCGAGGAGCGCGAGAGAGGTCACCACGTTGCCCCGCCAGTACTCCCCGGGCTTCTCCACCGATTCCCCGACGAGCGAGCGGGCGGCGAAGTGCACCACGCCGTCGAAGCCGGGCCCCGACCGCAGGACCTCGCCCGCCAGATCGGCCACGTCCCCCTCGATGAACGTCGCCGCCGCGGGGACGCCGTCCCTGTTGCCGGTGGAGAGGTCGTCGAGGATCACCACCTCGTGTCCGCGCTCGACGAGAACCGTCGCACAGACCCCGCCGACGTATCCGGCTCCTCCCGTGACGAGCAGTCTCACGGGAGGATCTCGACCTGGATCGCGTGCGCGTGATCCCCGTCGAGCTCCACCGTGTGACCATCACCGGAGTCGAGTTCGACGAGGTGGCCCCGCCGGGTGGCGGTCACGGTCTTCAGCGGCTCGACGCCGGCCGCGCGAAGCTCGGAGATCAGGTCGGTGTCGATCTGGACGTTCTCGCCGATCGCCTGGATCCGGACGCTGTGCGGGATGTCCGTGTCCAGGGCGGACAGACGGGTGAAGGCGGACTCGTCGGCCATCGTGGAGGCGTAACCGATCTTGTCGAGTCCCGGGATCGGGTTGCCGTACGGGGACGTCCTCGGATCCTCCAGGACCTCGATCAGCCGCCGTTCCACGTCGTCACTCATCACGTGCTCCCAGCGGCACGCCTCGGCGTGGACCTTCTCCAGCTCCAGTCCGATCACGTCGACGAGCAGCCGCTCGGCGAGACGGTGCTTGCGCATGACGTCCACGGCCAGGTCCCGGCCGCTGGTGGTGAGTTGGAGATGCCGGTCGGGTGCCACGTGCACCAGGCCGTCGCGTTCCATCCGCGCGACCGTCTGGCTCACGGTCGGTCCGCTCTGCTCGAGTCGCTCCGCGATGCGGGCCCGGAGCGGGATCACACCCTCCTCCTCGAGCTCGTAGATCGTGCGGAGGTACATCTCGGTGGTGTCCACCAGGTCTTTCACGCTGAATCCTCCACGTCGGATCGTCGCAGGTAGGGGTTCCCGGTGGTTGACGATCCCCTCCGGGTTCACAGACGAGACTACCGCCGGTCCTCGAACCGGGGTGGGGAGCGGGCAATCGGGGGCCGGGTCAGGTCCCGCCGCGTAGATTCGGGGGGCGTACATCTCGGTGATCCCACCGGGTGTGGGTCGCCGGGAGCGTCCCGGTGAGAGGGGAGGACGGGTGGCAATGGCCGGTATCCGGGACGGCGTCGCCGCGGCGGTGGTGTGGAGTCCGTCGCTGATGGAGTACAAGCACTCCGCCGACCATCCCATGAGCCCCCGCCGACTCGATCTGACGATGTCTCTCGCGACTGAACTGGGAGTTCTGCAGGGCGTGGAGATGCTGGACCCCGGTTCGGCGAGTGACGAGGAGTTGCTCCGCGTCCACACGTCCCGCTACATCGGCGCGGTCAAGGCGGCCGGCGGCCTGCCACCCGGCGAGCACTACGGCATGAGCCACGGGCTCGGCACGGCGGACAACCCGACCTTCCCGGCCATGCACGAGGCGAGCGCCGCGGTGGCGGGT
>NZ_JADDKI010000519.1:0-806 GCF_015356725.1 Dietzia sp. SYD-A1 | reverse complement strand
GGCCGGCGGGCCGCGGCGTGCGCCCGGGTCGTCAGCCGTGACCCGGCTGCGGCAGATCCGCGGTGAGGTGACGGAACGCGTGGAGATTGCGCAGCGGCTCACCGCGCGAGACGCGCCACTCCCACTCCCGGCGGATCGAGGTGTAAAACCCGATCTCGAGCAGGATGTTGAAGTCGTGATCCGCGGCCTCGAGCACCTGGCCCAGCACGCGGTCGAGCTCCTCCTCGGTCACCGCCACGAGCGGCATCCGGCCCACAAGATAGATGTCACCGTTGTTGTCCAGCGTGTACGCCACCTGGTACAGGCGCCGGTTGCGCCGCAGCAGGTACTTGTAGACCTTCTCGAAGTCTTCGTCGGGCTTGCGGCAGACGAACGCCTCGATCCGCACGCTCTCCCGGTTCACCGTCAGGTGGCAGGCGGTCTTGAGGCGCTTCTCCCCCGGCAGCTGCACCACGAAGACCCGGCCGTCGGCCAACGTCGACTCGATGTCCCGCTCCACGAGGAAGTCGCGGATCAACTCCAGGGTCGGGCCGTCGACCTCGTCGGCACCGCGAGGCGCAGCCCCGCTGCCCTCGTCCATGCGCTTGTTCTCGGTGGGGTCGATCATCGTGGCTCCTTCGGTTCGACTCCCCTGTACTCGTGAGCGGTTCGTCGCGGGGGGAGGTTCGGACGGGGCGCTCGACCGGCGGGCGCCCCGGGGTGTCAGGAGGCGGTGGCCGCCTCTCGCCGGGCCCGGTGAGCGGCCACCGTGCCCGCGTACGAGGCGAGAAGTCCATCGGCGGTGGAATCCCAGGAGAACCGGGAGG
>NZ_JADDKI010000518.1:0-1750 GCF_015356725.1 Dietzia sp. SYD-A1 | reverse complement strand
GGACGGCGTCGACTACGGGGAGATGGCGGTCGTCAGCAGATCGCTTCCCCGGGTCGTCGACACCCTGCTCCCGGCACTCGACGCGGCCGGCGTCCCCGTGGTCGACGCGGGCGCCGAGCTGCCCCCGGCGCACGATCCCGTGGTGGCGGCGCTCCTCCTGCTGGTGAGGTCAGCGCTGCGGGGGGCCGACGGGACGGATGCCGAGCAGACCCTCGCGCTGCTGTCCGGACCCATCGGGCGCGCCGACGCCGTGGCGATGCGCCGGCTGCGGCGCGGCATACGCCGCTCCGGGATCGGCGGTTCCGCTCCGAGCGCGGAGACTCTCCGCGCACTCGTCCTGGCCGAGGGCGACCCGGCGCCGTCCGGGCTCACCGCGGTCGAACTCGCGCCGGTCACCCGCATCCGTCACGCCCGGACCGCCGTGGTGGAGTCGCTACGGGCAGGGGGCACGGTCGAGGAGGTGCTCTGGGAGGCGTGGTCCGCCTCGCGGATGGAGCGGCGGCTCGTCCGGCAGGCCGTCGCCGCGGATGCGTGGTCCCGCTCCGCAGACCGGTCTCTCGACGCGGTGGTCTCCCTGTTCGATCACGCGGCGGACTACGTCGACCGCGTCCCAGGGGGCTCCGTCGCCCTCTTCTGCGATGTGGTGTCGAGGGAGGACCTCCCCGCCCCCCGGCGGGCGGACACCCGCGCACGTGGTGGGGCCGTGACCCTGTTGTCCGCCCACGCCGCGGTGGGGAGGCAGTGGAGATCGGTGGCGGTGTGCGGGGTCCAGGACGGGGTGTGGCCCGCGCCCCGTCGTCGGTCGGGGCTGCTCGGGGTCGACGAACTCGTCGACCTCACGGAGGTGGCGGGCGACGGGCCCCTGCCGTCCGAGGCTGAACGGGCCGCGTCGTCGGCGTCGGCACGGTCGGCCGAGGAGAGACGCCTGTTCTACGTGGCCTGCTCGCGTGCGCGGAGCCACCTGCTCGTCACCGCCGTCGAATCCCCCGAGCAGGGTGACGCCGCCCCGTCACGGTTCGTCGACGAGATCTCGGACCTCGCCACGACCCGGGCGGACCCGGGTGGGACCGGGTCTCATGGCCCGGGTGGCGCCGCGGCGGCCGCGAGCGGTCACGCCCCGACGGTGTTCACCGTCCAGCACCTCGCCGTCGACCTCCGGGCCGCACTGCTCGATCCGTCCACCGACCCGGCGGACGCCGCCCACGCCGCGGGACTCCTGGCCGGGATGCGCGACGCGGGGGTCGCCGAGGCGGACCCCGGCACCTGGTACGGCTCGCGCGGACCGTCCACCGCCGCCCCGGCCTTCCCGGTGGGCCCGGGGCAGCCGTCGGCCGTGCTCTCCCCGTCTGGATTCGGTGCTCTCGAGGAGTGTCCACTCCGCTGGTTCCTGCAGAGGGTCAGGGGTGAGTCGTCCGATCCGGGGTCCGAGGCCGCCCTGATCCGCGGTTCGGTCGTGCACGCGCTCACGCAGGCGGTCGAGGGGGGGATCGGGGAGGACGCGCTGCGGGCGGCCGTGTCCCGGCGGGCCGAGTCGCTCACGCGAGCCCGCGGGTGGTTCGCCGAGCGGGGCGCGGAGTCGATGGTCGGGATGGCGGAGTCGTTCCGGCAGTGGCGACGGGGCACCCGTGACGAGTTCACGACCGCGGCGGTGGAGGAGGCCTTCGACCTGGACGTCCGGGGCGGGGTCCGGATACGGGGGCGTATCGACAGACTCGAGACCACCCGCGCCGGTGAGGTGGTCGCCGTGGAC
>NZ_JADDKI010000517.1:0-1180 GCF_015356725.1 Dietzia sp. SYD-A1 | reverse complement strand
GCACAGCAGCAGGTCCGCCAGCTCGGGATTCCGCGCGAGCACCGGGCCGTGCATGTAGGTCGCGATCATCGAGCCCTGGACGACGCCCTCGATCCGCCCGCCGGCCCGCGCGGAATCGTCGGCGGGTACGCCGTTGCCCACACCGGACGTCGCCCGTCCGAGCGGTGCGGCATCCGGCCCCAGCACCGTGGCGCCCATGTGGTTCTCGAACCCCGTCAGGGTGCTGGTGAGCCCGGCCAGCTGTGGCTCCACCACCAGCTCGCCGATGGAGCGCGAGGCCTGCGGCGAGGTGGTCACGTCGAGCAGGCCCAGGCCGGGGGCGCGAGAGCCGTCGGCGACCACGAACCACTCGCCGAAGACCTGCATCCCGGCGCAGATCGCCAGCACCGGCACCCCCCGCGCGACCGCCCGCTGCACGCCGGGTGAACCGGACAGGTGCCGGGAGGCGAGCTTCTGCGCGGTGTCCTCCCCTCCGCCGACCGTGTAGATGTCACACGAGTCGGGGACGGCGTCGTCCAGGGTGATGCGGACGATCTCGGCGTCGTACCCGCGCCACCTCAGCCGTTGGCGCAGGATGAGGGAGTTGCCGTCGTCACCGTAGGTGCCCATGACGTCCGGGAGCACCAGGCCGATGCGCACGGTCGACTCGGTGGGCCGCGGGGACGCGGGGGAGACGGTGTCGAGGGGTGAGGCGGAGGCCCCGGCAGCCGTGCGCGCATCCTCGTGGTGTCCGGTCATCGCTGCTGCTCCTTCCGGGCGGCGATCGCGCGCCCCAGGTCGCGGAACGCGGTGTAGTTGGCCAGCACCTCGACCCGGCCGGGTGGGCACCGCCTGATCGCGGCCAGCGGGTCGGACTCCAGGCGGTGGTCGACGCCGGCGTAGCTCAGGCGCACGGACAGGTCCGCGGCGCGCTCGCCGGCGGCGTACACGGACACGCCCTCGAAGCTCTCGAAGCGCACGTCCCACAGCCACGACAGATCCACGCCGTCCGCCACCTGGCCGTTGACCGCGATCACCAGGCCGTCGGCGGAGGTGTCGATCATCCCGAGCGCCTCCTGCCAGCCGGCCGGGTTCTTGGCCAGCAGCAGGTGCGCCGAGCGGCCATCCACGTCCACGGTCGAGTAGCGGCCCGCCACGTCGTCGACCCGCTCCACCGCCCGCACCGCCGCGGTGGGGTCGG
>NZ_JADDKI010000516.1:0-5778 GCF_015356725.1 Dietzia sp. SYD-A1 | reverse complement strand
GAACCCGCCCCATCAGCGGACCTGAACTGGCGTGTTACTGACCCACGCTCCTAGGCGATCTGCGATCTAGGGGAAGGACCACCGGTGGACGAGCACGGGGAGTTGATTGAACCCCGGAAGCGCGACCGAGGACCGGGCGTCTCGGAGCGCCAAGGACGAGGCAGAGGCCGAGAGGAAGCGGGAGATAGACGAGCTGAATCGCCGAATTCGCAAGCGGAGGCTGTGGCCCGGGCAAGTAATCCGACCGTCTCACTTCGAGGCCTTCATCGTGGTGGCCGCGACGATGTACCTGCTGACGGCCTGGTTGCTCATCTCCCCCATGATCGTGGCGTTCTGGCCCCGGTAGACGCCGCTGCCCCGGATGTAACCCCTGAACTGCGCCGACGCAGTGTGTCGTACCCAGGTGATCTAATCGAACACATGAGCGAGACGGTGAGTGGTGGGACGGCGGGGACAGAGTTGGCGGTAGTACTCGCCTCGCTCGATCAACACCTGCAGCGCGACTGGACCGATACCCCGCCGCCCCAGCTGCACGCCGAACTCGTGGCGCTCGAGCAGATCCAACGCCGCATCCGCGCGACACAGGCCCGCGTCATGGCCGCCGCCCGCGCCACCAGCACTGCCCGCGAGATGGGCTTCATCAACGATCGCCAGATGCTCACCGGGGGGCTCAGGCTGGCACCCGGGGACGCCCGCGGACGACTCGACGACGCCGGTATCGCCGAGTCGGCGCGTATGCGCGCCAGCGCCTCCGGCGCCGTGTCCGCCGGTCAGCTCCGAGTCATCGGTAAGGCCTTGGACGCGCTGTCCGATGAGTGCGACGACGAGGTGCGCGATCGCCTGGAGCAGAAGTTAATCGAGGCTGCCGAGAAGTCCACCACCCGGCAGCTGCAGGACCACGCCCACCGGCTGCTCGACGCTCTCGACCCGGGCCGCACCGAACGCGATGCCGCAGAGCGAGCCCGCCGCAGATCCGTGACCTGCGGAGGCCAGGGACTGGACCTCATGGCCACCGCGAGCATGACCATGGACCCGCAGCTGGCGGCTCTCATGCGCGAGGTCCACGCCCGCTGGGGCCAACCCGGCCGGCTGTGGCCCGACCCCGATGCACCGGACACCCGCAGTGACGGCCAGCGGATGCATGACGCGATGGTTCACGCGCTGCAGCTGGCCCTGTCCGCCGACGCCCGCCGGACCGGGGCGCCCGCGGCGATCGTCGTGCGCGTCGACCTCGACCAACTCACCACACTGGCCGGCTGCGGGCAGAGCGACGGCGGCATCCGCATCCCGGTGCTGCAGGCCCTGTCCATGGCGCGCGGCAACCACTGGTTCCTGGCTCTGTGCGACCAGGAGATGGACCTCAAGCTCTACCGCAGCCGCAGAACCGCCTCCCGCTATCAACGGCTCGCCCTGTTCGCCGCATACGGAGGGTGCACCCACCCGGACTGCGACCAGGACGCCAGACACTGCGAAGCACACCACAGCGCAGCGCCCTGGTCAGCCGGCGGGCTGACGAACATCGACCAACTCGCCCTGGCCAGCGGCGACTGCCACGCCATGATCCACGCGACCGGCTGGAGGACGATCCCCGACCGCACCGCGCCTCAGGGAGTCCGATGGATCCCACCCTCCGGCACACCACGTGTCGCGGCACCACCACCGGCCAAGGCGGGACAGCAGCCGCTGGCACCCCTCGAAGCGCCGATTCTGCCGTTCGCGCTGCTCCGAGACCTCGACGACGGCATCCGCCGACGGTTCGGCGCCGCCGCTGACGGGGAGAGGGCGAAGGCCGCGTGACCCCGGGGACTGTCAGTCGCCGTTTAGATGGGCAGGGTCGTATCCGAGATGGCGAAGTCGCGGAGCCAGTCGATGAACAGGGCCCACGCGCCGGAGAGCAGCAGCAGGCCCACGATGATGAGCATCACGCCACCGAACACCTGGATGGCGCGGGTGTGCCTCTGGAGCCAGCCGACGGTACGCATCGCCCAGGTCGAGCCGAAGGCCACCAACACGAACGGCAGACCGAGACCCAGGCAGTAGGCCACGATCAGCACGACGCCGCGCGCTGCGTCGACACCCGTCCCCGCGGCCACGGACAACGCCGCCGCCAGGGTCGGCCCCAGACACGGCGTCCAGCCCAGCGCGAAGACGGCACCCAACATCGGTGCGCCGACCCACGTCGAGAGAGACTTGGGCTGCATGCGCGTGTCCCGCTGCAGGGTCGGCACGAGGCCGATGAAGACCAGGCCCATGAGAATCGTCACCACACCACCGAGACGCTGCAGCAGCTCCTGTTGCGGCGCCAGGTACTGCACGGTGCCCAACACCATGGCGCTGAGCGCCACGAACACCACGGTGAACCCGCCCACGAAGAGCAGCGACGCCATCACGACCCGCGTGCGGGAGGCGCGACGAGTGCGGCGTTCGTCGACAGTCATCGTCGCCGTGGCGGCCCGCTGACGCTCGGCTGCGGCCACGGTGACCGGGGGACGCTCGGCGCCCACGACACTCGCCAGGTACGCGACGTACCCGGGTACCAGTGGGATCACACACGGCGAGGCGAAGGACACGAGCCCTGCCAGCACACACGCGCCCAGCGCCAACAGGATCGGACCACTGGCCACGGTCTGCTGGAAGGTCTCCCCCACGCTCTGCGCGAGCAGGATCGTCTCCGGGGTCACACCGGCTCGACCTCCTCGGCCAGGATCGCCGACACGGTGCCCCGCAGCTTGTCATCGGTGATCTCCGCCAGGTACACCGCCGCCACCCGGTGCTGCTTGTCCAGGATGATCGTGGCCGGCACCACGGACGTCGGGAACCCGCGCAGTGCGGCCACAGCGGCGTTGCTGGGATCCCAGATGGAGGGGAACGTGATGCCGTTGTCCTCGACGAAGTCGACGGGCTTCTGGCGGTTGGGATCGCGCAGGTTGATGCCGAACACGGTCGCGCCCTGGGGCTCGAACTCGTCCTGCAACCGCTGCAGGTCGTCGGACTCGGCGCGACACGGGCCGCACCACTGGCCCCACAGGTTCAGAATCACGACCTGCCCCTCGAAGTCCTCCTGGACGTTGAGCGTGCGATCCGGGTCCAACAGGTCCGGGCCGGTGAGCGTGGCGACGGGTCTGCGCTCGGACGGGGGATCGTAGTGGATCTCCAGCTGGCCGTCCGGGCTGACGAACTCGAACGTCTCCGGGCCCGTGACCACCGCGTCCGTGCTGGTCGCGCAAGCACCGGTGACGAGGACGCCCGCCAGGAGCAGGGCGCCGAGTGCGGCCTTGGGGTGTCGCATGGATCAGGCTCCCGTCTGCGACGGGTCAGACGCACCCGCCGGCTCGGAGTAGACGATCTCGCGCAGCGTGGTCCCCTCGAAGACCAGGGAGGTGATCGAGGCCAGAGAACACTGCCGCGAACGGGGGTCGTGCCACAGTCGACGGCCCTCGAGGAACCTCCGCGTGGTGTACACCGGCAGCTGGTGGCTCACCAGGACCGCCTCGTGTCCGCGGGCGGAGTCGAGCGTGGAGTACACGGCCCCGATCATCCGATGCGCGATCTGCAGGTACGGCTCGCCCCACGAGGGCCGCAGCGGGTTGACCAGGATCGGCCAGTACCGAGGGTTGCGCAGCGCACCATCCCGGCCGCCGACCTTGTTGCCCTCGAAGCGGTTGTCGGCCTCGATGATGTCCGCGTCGATCCCCACCGGAAGGCCCAACGCCTCGGCCAGTGGGGCGGCGGTCTCCTGGGCGCGCTGCAGCGGCGAGGCGACGACCGACACGATGTCGTGCCCCTGCCCGAGGGTGCGGGCCACGGTCTCGGCCTGACTCCGCCCCAGCTCGGAGAGCCGGAAACCCGGCAGGCGGCCATACAGCACCCCGTCGGGGTTGTGGACCTCCCCGTGGCGGACCAGGTGGACGATGGTCTGCGTCTCGGTCCCGCGGGCAGACGAATCCCGATGTGTCGACGACGACGCCGAGAGCGGTTCACCCGGAGCGGAGATCGAGCCCGGCGCGGCCCCGTAGGCCTCGGCTCCCTCCTGCTGCTGCGGGACGGAGGTCTCCGCGGGGCGGGCACCGGCCTCGGAAGCGTTCAGCGACGGCGGCGCCTCGGCGGGCGCGGGATGCTCCCCGCGGAGGGGGATCGGCAATGACGTGGGCCCCGTCGACGGGACGTCGAACACCCCGCGCAACCCCCGACCGCGCATGCCCTGACCGCGCTGCGCGCCACCGGCCCGGCTCATCGCGTGGCCTCCGGGTCGGATGCCGCGGCCGCGGCCTCGGCGGCCACGGGAAGGGACTCGGAGATGTGCTGGAAGTCGTCGTCGGTGAGTGCGGTGGACACGAACCAGGTCTCGAAGGCGCTGGGCGGGGCGTAGATGCCCCGATCCAGCAGGGTGTTGAAGAACGGTGCGTACCGGAACGTCTCAGCGGCCTTGGCCCCGGCGTAATCGCTGACCTGCTGGTCGGTGAAGAACACGCTGAGCATCGTCCCAGCGCGCTGGATGGTGTGTGCGACCCCGGCTGCGTGCAGGGCGTTGCCCAACAGCGCCCCGAGGCGATCCGCATTGGTCTGCAGCGTGTAGTAGCAGGCGTGGTCGGCCAGGCGCAGGGAGGCCAGGCCAGCCGCCACCGCGACCGGGTTCCCCGACAGCGTGCCCGCCTGGTACACCGGCCCGGCGGGGGCGAGCGAGGACATCACGTCGGCGCGGCCCCCGAACGCGGCGGCGGGCAGCCCGCCGGACATGACCTTGCCGAACGTGGTCAGGTCGCCGGCCACGCCGTCGATGCCCCACCAGCCACGTTCCCCGGCCCGGAAGCCGGTCATGACCTCGTCCATCACCAACAGCGCGCCGTTGTCGGAGCACAGGGTGCGCAGCTCCTCGTTGAAACCGGGCAGCGGCGGGACGGTACCCATGTTGCCGGCGGCGGCCTCGGTGATCACGCAGGCGATCTCGCTGCCGTGGGTGGCGAACACCACGCGGACCGCCTCGATGTCGTTGTACGGCAGCACGATCGTGTCGTGAGCGGTCGCTCCGGTCACACCGGGCGAGTCCGGCAGGGCGAACGTCGCGAGACCCGATCCGGCGTCGGCCAGCAGCGCGTCCACATGACCGTGGTAGCAGCCGGAGAACTTGACCACCTTGGACCGGCCGGTGAACCCGCGAGCAAGGCGCACCGCGCTCATGGTGGCCTCTGTGCCGGAGTTGACCAGGCGCACCTCCTCGACAGAGGTCCGACCCACGATCTCGCGCGCCAGCTCGATCTCGCCCTCGGTCGGGGTGCCGAAGCTCAGCCCGCGGGCGGCGGTCGACTGCACGGCGTCGACGATCGCGGGGTGGGCGTGGCCGTGGATCATCGGCCCCCACGAGCTCACCAGGTCGATGTAGGTGTTGCCGTCGACGTCCGTCATGCGCGAACCCCGCGCTTCACGGATGAAGCGCGGGGTGCCGCCCACGGAGTTGAAGGCGCGGACCGGGGAGTTGACCCCGCCGGGGATCAGCTCGCGGGCCTCGGCGAAGAGCTCGGCCGATCGGGTGGTGCCGGACAGGCCGGACGGGGTCGGGAAGGCATCGCTCGCAGACGTCACCCGTCCAGTGTCTCAAAGACCGCTCCCGAGCACCCCCTCGCGGTGTCAGCCCTGCGGCGCGGCGGGCTGGGCGTGCGGCGCGAACACCGCCTTGACGGCGGTCTCGACCTGTCCGGCCACGTCCTGGAGCGCCTTCTCGGCCTGCTCATGCAGGTCCTGCGGGGTGGGCAGCGGGCCCGGTGCCCACCCCGCAGGACC
>NZ_JADDKI010000515.1:0-529 GCF_015356725.1 Dietzia sp. SYD-A1 | reverse complement strand
GCGCCGAGGTGCTGGCCGCGAACGCCGTGCTCGCGCGGGACCGGGGGTGGGCCAAGGCCGTGGTCAAGGAACTGAAGAAGGGCCTGGGCGTCGAGGCGGCCACGATAGCGGCCACGGAGACGTTCGTCGCCATGTTCACCAAGGTCGGCGGACGTCAGGCCGAGCGCGTCACCGATCTGCGCGACATCTGTGCCCGCGTGGTGGCCGAGCTCCGGGGGTTGCCCGAACCGGGGATCCCCGAGTTCGACGAGCCAGGCGTCCTGTTGGCGGACGACCTCGCCCCCGCCGACACCGCCGGCCTCGACCCGGCCATGGTCCTGGGGATCGTCATCGAACACGGAGGCCCCACCTCCCACACCGCGATCATCGCGCGCCAGCTCGGCATCCCCTGCGTGGTCGCGGCGGCCGGTCTCACGGAGGTGGCCGACGGGTCCCGGGTCCTCGTCGACGGCGGCGCCGGGACGGTGACCGTCGATCCCGACGAGGCCGCAGCGCAGGACGCCGCCGCGACGGACCGGCGCTTCCGGGA
>NZ_JADDKI010000514.1:0-1084 GCF_015356725.1 Dietzia sp. SYD-A1 | reverse complement strand
CCGCTGATCCGCCCTGAGCCCCGGATCTGCTCCACGCACCGCGAGCGTATGGTGTGGGTCACACCCCTCGTCCGTCCGGAGGTGCCCCGTGACCCAGACCGTCCACTCCCCCTCCGTCGCGCCCGACGAGGACCCTGTGGACCTGTCCTGGCGGCGCTCCGCCTCGTGCGGCCTGACTCCGAAGAGCGCACGCCCCGGCGCCCCCGACCCGCTCGCGTCGCGGTCCCACCGACTCGCGGAGGCCGCGCGCCCGGTGATGGACGACCTCGACGACGTCCTCAAGGACACCGGGGCGATGCTGCTGCTCGCCGACCGCGAGGGCCGGGTCATCCGCTCGGTGCGCGACAGCACGCGCATCGCGCGCATGCTGCTCAAACGAGGAGTGGACGACGGCGCCACCCTGACCGAGGACGCGGTGGGCAACAACGGCATCGGCACGGCGCTCGAGACCCGGGCCGGGGTGTTCATCCACGGCGAGCAGCACTTCGCCGAGGTCCTGCGGGACTTCGCCTGCTACGGACACCCGATCATCGACCCGCTCACCCGTCGACTGGTCGGGGCGGTGGACCTGACGGGGATGAGTGCCGACGCCTCCCGCATGTTCGCCCCGTTCGTCCGGAAGATCGTCGCGGACATCGAGGCCCGCTACGTCGACACCGCCCGCGCGGACGATCGGGAACTCTGGCGCCGCTTCGTCGAGCGCACCCGCTCCTCCGACACGGCCACCTGTGCGTTCGGCGACGAGGTGGTGCTGGCCTCGCACTCGAGCCTGGAGAGACTGGACTCCCGGGACCTCGCCCGGCTCCGGCGGCTGGCGGAGCAGGACGAGCTAGCAGACGCCGTGGAACTCTCGGTGGGGACGGTGCGGGTGCTGTCCAGCCGGGTCGGCCGACGCGGCCACCTGCTCGACCTGACGTTCCCCGACCAGCACCCCACGCCCACCCCGGGCACGTCGTCACCGCCCGGTCACACCTCCACGCGGGGCGTCGCCTCGACCCGGGGCCGCACCTCCGGCCGGGCGGCTGCGAGCCCGCCGGGGCCGGAGCCCCGTGTCGGCGCCGGGAACGACGCCGGTGGCGAGGAC
>NZ_JADDKI010000513.1:0-1207 GCF_015356725.1 Dietzia sp. SYD-A1 | reverse complement strand
CTCCCCCGCGACGCTCCCCCCGGCGCTCGACCCCGACGGCCCGGAACTGTCCGCCATCGCCGCCGCCGCGGGAGACATGACCGTGTGCATCGGCTACACCGAGGCCGGCGACGACACGCGCTACAACACCGCCGTCTGCCTCACCGGCGACGGCGTCCTCGGCGTCCACCGCAAGGTGCATCAACCCGTCGACGAGGGCACCCGCTACGGCGCAGGGGACGCGTTCCGCGCCTTCGACACCCCGATCGGACGCGTGGGGATGCTCATCGACTACGACAAGACCTTCCCCGAGTCCGCGCGGTCGCTCGCCCTCGACGGGGCGCAGGTGGTGGCCACCCTGTCGGCCTGGCCCGCCAGTGTGACCGACCGCGCCGCCCGACTGCCCGCGGACCGTCAGTCCCGACTGTTCGACCTCTACGACTGCGCCCGGGCCGCCGAGAACCAGGTGTTCGTGGTGGCCTCCAACCAGACCGGGGTCATGGGCTCCCTCCGCTTCCTCGGCCAGGCCAAGGTGGTGGGACCCGGGGGCGAGATCCTGGCCGCGACCCGGTCCAAGGGCGGACTCGCCCGGATCGAGGTCGATGTCCACACCGAGCTCGCACGCTCGCGTCGGGTCCTCGACCACCTGGCGGAGCGGCGACCGGAGACCTACGCGACGGAACCACGCCGGGCGGCCTCGCCTGCGCGACCGGGAGGCGACACGACGTGCGGATAGCCCTGCTCACCTATTCGACCCGCCCCCGCGGGGGCGTCGTCCACACCCTCCACCTGGCCGAGGCGCTGGCCCGGGCCGGGCACCGCGTGACGGTGTACTCCCTGGCCCGCGGCGCGGACGCGGGCTTCTTCCGCGAGGTCGATCCCGCGGTCACCGTCCGCCTCGCACCGTTCCCGGACCGTCCCGGCGAGTCCGTCACCGACCGGATCGTGCGCTCCATCGCCACCCTGCGGGAGTTCGTCGACCCGGACGGGTTCGACATCGTCCACGCCCAGGACTGCATCAGTGCCAACGCGGTGGGTCGGTGCATCCGCACCGTGCATCACCTCGACGACTTCACCACCCCCGTTCTGGTGGACTGCCACGAGAAGGCCCTCACCACCCCCTACGCCCACGTGTGCGTGTCCGAGGCCGTCGCCGCCGAGGTCCGCCAGGGATGGGGTCTGGCCCCCACGGTGATCCCCAACGGCGTCGACCACGCCCGCTTCGCCG
>NZ_JADDKI010000512.1:0-2201 GCF_015356725.1 Dietzia sp. SYD-A1 | reverse complement strand
GGCGGAGTCGACGCGGTTGACCTGGCCCATGCCCACGCCGACGGTCGCACCGGCCTGCACCAGCAGGATGGCATTGGACTTGACCGCGCGGCAGGCCCGCCACGCGAACAGCAGGTCGCGCAGGGTCTGCTCGTCGGCGTCGTCCCCGCAGGCCTTGGTCCACCCCGCGGTCACGTCGCCGTCGGCGTCCAGCGAATCGCGCTGCTGCACCAGCACGCCGCCGGAGATCTGCTTGCGCTCGAGCTCCGCCTGCGCCGGCGGGTCGGCCTCGAGGATCCGGATGTTCTTCTTCCGCTGCAGGATCTCCACGGCACCGTCGGCGTAGGAGGGCGCGATGATCACCTCGGTGAAGATCTCGGCGACCTGCTCGGCCATCTCCAGACTGACCTGACGGTTGGCGGCGATCACCCCGCCGAACGCGCTGACAGGGTCACAGTCGTGGGCGGCGCGGTGGGCTGCGGCGATGTCGGCGTCGATCGCGATGCCGCACGGGTTCGCGTGCTTGATGATCGCCACGCACGGCTCGGCGTGGTCGAAGGCGGAGCGCCAGGCGGCGTCACCGTCGACGTAGTTGTTGTAACTCATCTCCTTGCCGTGCAGCTGCTCGGCCTGGGCGAGGCCGGGGGCGGCGGCGGAGTCGGTGTACAGGGCCGCGCGCTGGTGCGGGTTCTCCCCGTAGCGAAGGGTGGCGGCCAGGTCGAGGCTCTGCCCCTGCCACACCGGGAAGTCCTCGCCCGAGTCCTGCGACGGTGATGCGGTCTGCTCCGTCATCCAGGTGGCCACCGCGACGTCGTAGGCAGCGGTGTGGCGGAAGGCGGCGGCTGCGAGCCGACGACGCTGATCCAGCGGGAACCCACCCGCGGCCACCGCCTCCAGAGCCTCGCCGTAGCCGGCCGGGTCGACGAGCACCGCGACGGACGGGTGGTTCTTGGCGGCCGCGCGGACCATGGACGGACCACCGATGTCGATCTGCTCCACGCACGCGTCGTAGTCCGCGCCGGAGGCGACGGTGTCGGTGAAGGGATAGAGGTTGACGACGACGAGCTCGAACGGCTGCACACCGAGATCCGCGATCTGCTCGAGGTGCTCGGGCTTGCGCGTGTCGGCCAGGATGCCGGCGTGGACCCGTGGGTGCAGCGTCTTGACGCGCCCCTCCAGGCATTCCGGGAACCCCGTCAGCGAGTCGACCGGCGTCACCGACACCCCGGCGTCGGCGATCCTTTGCGCGGTGGAGCCGGTCGAGACGATCTCGACCCCGGCAGCCGCCAGACCCCGGGCGAGGTCCTCGAGTCCGGTCTTGTCGTAGACGCTGATGAGCGCACGGCGGACGGGCCTGCGGGAGTCGGTCACGATAGGTGCACCTTTCGACCTTCGATGTGGAGTCGGCCACGGGCGGCGGACTCGAGGACGTCGACGAGCAGCTCGCGCTCGACGATCTTGATTCGTTCGTGGAGGGAGGACTCGGTGTCCTCGGAGAACACGTCGACAGCGCGCTGGGCGATCACCGGGCCCGTGTCCACCCCCGCGTCGACCAGGTGGACAGTACATCCCGTGACCGCCACTCCGTAGGCGAGCGCGTCCCGTACCGCGTGGGCACCGGGAAAGGAGGGCAACAGGGCGGGGTGGGAGTTGAGCACGCGGCCGGTGAACTCCCCGAGGAACGCCTCTCCGAGGATGCGCATGAAGCCCGCCGAGACGATCCAGTCCGGACGCAACCCGCACACGGCCTCGGTCAGCGCGCTGTCCCAGGCGGAACGGTCGGGATGGTCAGCGGGACGGATGACGAGGGCGGGCAGGCCGGCGTCCTCGGCGCGCGACACGGCCTCGCAGGGGCGATCGGAGACGAGGCCGACGACGCGGTACGGGCAGCCGGACCCAGCGGCGGAGTCCAGCACACTCTGCGCGAGCGTCCCGGCACCGGAGGCCAGGAGCACGACCCGGCTCGGGGCTCCGGACTCGGCACTGACCACGTCCCACGCTCCTGCCCGTCGATCCGCCTGCCCGCCGCGTTCCCGGGCCCGGGTGGCAGTCTAGTCGGCGGCTCTCGGCCCCTCGTCAGGGCTCTCCTCAGGGCTCTCCTCGGGTCTCTGCTCGGGGCTCTCCTCGGGGCTCTCCTCGGCCGTCCCGGAATCGCCCGGGTCGGCGGCGCCCTCAGCCGCGTCGGCGGGGTCGTCGGCGGGGTCGGCGGCGGGGTCGGCGAA